>NZ_BSNM01000016.1:600000-852936 GCF_030159995.1 Litoribrevibacter albus
ACAGGGAGATCTGCGTAATCAATGATGATCAGCATGGGGATAAACACACCGCAAGTGCTGATCAGCATGACATTTTGCATTGCTCGCACTTTGGTGGCGCCGATAAAAACGCCATCAAAGGTATAGCACCAGGTGCCAATCAACGGCATAAACACCAGCCAGAGTAAGTAATCATGAGCAAGCGTCTGAATGGCTTCAAGGTCGGTCAGCAGGTGTATTAATGCGTCTCCGCCGACACCAAAGGCCATGAATAGAAGTATCGCGGAGGCGCCCGACCACAACAGACTTACTTTAATCACCTTCATGACATAAGGGTGATCCCGTTTGCCACAGGCCTCCCCAACCAATGCTTCGGCACCGTGGGCAAAGCCATCCAGAGCGCTGGAGATCAGTAACAGGAAGGTCAGTAGCACCGCATTAGCGGCGAGGTATGTTTCGCCAAGACGCGCGCCTTGAGACGTAAACAGGGCAAAGGTCAGCAACAGTGTGCCGGTACGCACGAAGATATACCGATTCACCTGGATCATTTCTTTGATTACGATCCAGTTCGGCAGCCAGCCGGAAAGCAAGGGGAATTCCGAAGAATAGCGATTTAGTATAAAGCCCAGCCCAATAGACACTGAGCTGACGTCTGCAGCCAAGGTGGCAATGGCGACACCTTCCACGCCCATTCCCAAATACAACACCAACACTAAATCGAGCAGAATGTTGATTAGGTTAGCTGAGATCAGCATCACCAGCGGCACCTTGGTATTCTGGCGACCGACAAACCAGCCAATGATGCCGTAATTGAGTAACACGAAAGGTGCTCCCAGAATACGCCAATCGGCGTACAGCATGGCGTGGTTAACGACCTGTTGTTGATCTTGTTGCAACGCTTGCGATAAGTGAACGTCGGCGGTGGCTTGTCCGCTCAGCAGTTCCAGGCCAAAGGGAATCCACAGCGACTGTAGCAGAATTAATAATGCACCGGTGGCGATGGCAAACCATGACGAAGATAACAGTAGCTGCAGGATTCTGATCGTGTTCCTCTGCCCTACCGCTTGAGCGGTCATGCCACAGGTGCCCATTCTCAGGAAGCCAAACAACCAGAACACCGAGGTAAACAAGGTGGAGCTTAATGCCACCCCTGCCAGATAGCTGGCGTTGTCGAGATGACCGAGCACAGCGGTATCGACCAGTCCAAGCAGTGGCACCGTGATGTTGCTGAGCATCATCGGCCACGCCAGCTGCCATAATCGGTGATGGAGGGTATGCACGATCGGTTCTACTGCTCCCGAACCACTCGGACCAGACTGTGCGTGATCAAAAACATCAGTCCGGCACTGGTCACAATGGCCGGTCCCGCTGGCAGATCCATATACCAGGAACCTGCTAAGCCGGCGCCAATCGCTAACATGCCAAACAAGGTCGCAAACACCGCCATCTGTTCTGGTGTGTCACTTAATACCCGGGCGATGGCAGGAGGAATGATCAACAGCGAGGTGATCAACAGGATACCGACGATCTTCATTGCCAGGGCAATCACTACGGCAATCATCACCATCAGAATCCATTGCAGCCATTGCACCCGATAGCCTTCGGCAGCCGCCAGTTCGGGTTGCAGGGTAATGGAGAGCAGCCCTTGCCAGAGTCGCACTAATAAGCTGATGATCACCACGGAAAGCCCGAGAATCCAATAGAGATCCATCAGTTCGATAGACAATAAATCACCAAACAAATAGGCCATCAGGTCGATCCGGACATCGTCCAGCAAGGCCGTTACGATCAAGCCCAGCGATAAGGTAGTGTGGGACATAATCCCCAATAAGGTATCCATCGCAATGGTGCGGCTGTGCAGAATCACTAAAGAGGTGGCCAATAGGACACAGCCCGCAGTAACTGCCAACATCAGATTAATTTCGAGCAGCAGACCCATGGCAATCCCCAATAACGCGGAATGTGCCAAGGTATCACCAAAGTACGCCATTTTTCGCCAAACCACGAAACAGCCTAACGGCCCCGTCATCAAGGCAATGCCCAAGCCGCCCAGTAACGCCAATATCATAAACTCAGGCATGGTTGTGTGTTTCTCCGGAAGCAGGTGTCGAGGATTGATGCGCCTTGGAATGGCCGTTTAAACAATCCCCGTGCAAATCGTGTTTGTGATCATGGTGATGGGTGTAATGAGCCAGTGCCGGATGCAAACGTTGTTCGCCAAAGATAGAAATGTATTCATCGCTTTTGGTGACTTCATCCGGGTGGCCCGAACAACAGATGTGGTGATTCAGGCAGAGCACCTGATCGGTGGACGACATCACCAGATGCAGGTCATGGGAGACCATAAACACCCCACAGCCGTATTCGTCGCGAATGGATCGGATAAGATCATAGAGTTCGGCCTGACCGTTGATATCAACGCCCTGGGCCGGCTCATCCAGAATCAGTAAATCCGGCCGATTCAGCATCGCACGGGCTAACAAAACCCGTTGCTGTTCACCGCCGGAAATGGTTTGCAGCGGTGCCGATTGAATGTTGGCAACGCCCACGCGCTGAAGCGCCTGTTCGCGTTGTTCTCGGCTGGTTTTAGGCCCCAACGCGAGAAAACGGTCCACCGTCATGGGCAGGCTTTGTTCGACGTGCATCTTTTGCGGCATGTAGCCGATTTTCAAACCCGGTTGCAGTGACACACGCCCTTTCTGGTATTTCTGTAATCCCAGAATGCAACGAATCAGTGATGATTTTCCTGCGCCATTTGGACCAATCAGCGTGACGATTTGCCCGGCTTCGATCTCAAAATTAATGCTGTCGAGAATGGAACGCTTCTGAATTCGTAATGACAGACCGGATACGGAGAGCAGGCTCATGACTGATGCTCCTCTTCAGTGGATTCACGGCCAGCGGACTGACAGCGCGCATTTTCGGATTGGCACTGAGGACACAGACCATAAATCTCGGTGACGTAGCGTTTCATGCGGAATTTATGATGATCCGAGACGTCTTTAATAACTCGAACGATCTCATCGTTGTCCACTTCTTCCGCCTGTTCGCATTGTTCGCAAATGATGAAGGTGCCCGTGTGGTGTTCTCCCGGCTGGCAGCAACCAATAAAGGCGTTCAGTGAATTAATGCGATGAATTAAGCCTTGTTCCAGTAAAAAGTCCAAGGTTCTATAGACTGTAGGTGGCGTGGCCGAGAAGTCACCGTCTTTGATGAGATCGAGCAATTGGTAGGCCGTGATGGGTTTATGGCTTTGCCAAATCAGCGAGAATACTTGCTCTCGTAATTTGGTGAAGCGAACGCCTTCTTTGTCGCAAAGTTCACGGGCCTGAGACACTGCGGATGATTGGCACTGTTGATGATTATGATGTGAAAACGCCTTTTCCATCTTTCTTCAGCCATGTAAAAAAGTGATAATGTAATACTATAACATTTTAGTTGCGGAATTGAGAGTGTCGAATGCATACGCTGGGGTTTTTAAACGCTATCCGAATCAGGTTACATATCCTGGTTGTTGTCATGATGAGTGTGTTGGCTCAAACCTCGGTGGCGGGTCTGTTCTCTGAGGAGACGGAACCTACGGAGGATCACAAGTTGACGTTGGTGGCCTCTATTCCGCCATTGAAAATGCTGCTCGATGATCTGGTGGGTGATAAGGCCACCATTGAGCTGATCAGTCAGAATGGCTCGCCTCACCATAAGGTAATGCGCCCATCGGATGTGGCTAAGCTGAACTCTGCCGATATGATTGTGTGGGTTGGGCCGGAGCTTGAGCAATACCTGGTTCGATTTGTCGGTCGTTATGCAGGCAAAACCTTGTCGATGATTGAAACGGCGTCGGATGAAGCGCTTCATCACTTTGACAATGTGCACCATTCGGAACATGTCCATCAACATCATGATCACGACCAGCATTCCACGTTAGATCCTCATCTTTGGTTAAATCCGTTGGCGGTGAAAGAAACGGGCAAGGCGATCATTGAACGGATCAGTCAATTGGATGCGGCCAATGCGTCGTTCTATCAGACGCGTTATCAGGCTTTGGTTGACGCCATTGATACGTCTATTGTGGTGTGGCAAAAGCAACTGATGCCGTTAAAGGGCAAAGCGTATTTTGTTTATCATGATGCCTATGGCTACTTGGAAAGCACCTTGGGTATTGAGAGTTTGGCGGTATTGACGGTGAACCCAGGCGTAAAACCGAGTGCTAAGAAATTGGGGCAATTGGCTCAACAACTGAAGGGTGTTGAGGCTGCTTGTGTGTTCTACGAGCCTGAGTTTCAACAAATTCGCTTGGACCGTGTTACGGATGCCCGGCTTGAGTATTACTTGCTAAATCCATTGGGCGTTGTCGGAGAACAGTCAGCATCCGGTCGATTGCATTACATCGAGTTTATGGCTCGTCTGGTCGATGGCTTTGGCGAATGTCTGTCTCGTCTTCCATAATTTTCTACACTTATACTATGAATTGTAGACGGACTATGAGTTGTAGACGGACTATGAGCTATAAGTGGATTATGGGCGGTAAGTGGATATTGAATAGGTTGGGAATAAAACATGTGGATGAGTCGTAGGTTACCACTGGGTCGTGTTCTGGCCACCTTAATGCTGAGTTTGAGTCTGGTGTCGGGTGTTTGGGCCCTGCCAAAAGAGATTGAACTGGATCGCTTAATGCTCGGCGTGGAAACGGCCATCTCCGAGCAGCAGTGGGACAAAGCCAATGCCCGCTTGATTGCTGCCCAAGCGTTGGATGATGAGATGCCCGCCGTGTTTTATTTCTATCGCGGACAAGTGTCCTCGCAGCTCGGTGAATATGCAGAAGCGAAGCAAGCGTTAGAACGGTATTTGGAGCGGGAAGGCAAAGACGGTAGCCATTACCGTGCGAGCTTAATGTTGCTTAATCAGCTGGAAGAGAAAGAGCAAAAACAAGCTCAGGAACAAATTCGAAGTGCTTCAGCTACTCAGCTGGTCTTACAGGACGCGGCGCATACCGATTACATTGAACAACTTAAGACCCTGTATCTGGTAGAGTCGCCACAGGAAGCGCTTGAATTGCACATCAATACCCTGCTTTCCAATCACAGATACATTCCTGGTCGCTATCGCAGCGATCGGAAATGGATGGGCAGCCTTTATCAGATTCAGACCCACAGAGGCGAGATCGCGGTGCTGGAAAAACGTGCCAACCCGAAAGGGGGTTACAGCCTGAATCAGAGTCAGGTGTCCATCTATGGGGTGAACCCTTATGTTGGTGTGAGCTGTGACAGTGTCGGTGATCAGTGCTGGATTAAACACCCTGAGACCGGAAAGCAGTGGTTAGAGCTGGAAGCCAATTCCAAAGCGGCGGAAAGCATTGCGGAAGCCTTTTCTCATTTATTACGTCAAATGCAAGGCGGCTGATCTTTTTGGTGCAGTCGCTCTATCTCAGCTTATTTCTCACCCTCTAGTTGCAGACGTTTCTCTTCTCTGACGGCGCTTTTGTAAGGCGTTGTCAGTACTCTCTGTAAGACATTGACCTTTCTTGGTTTTAGTCAAGAAAACTTCATATTTCCTACCTATATTGTGGCTGTCTAAAGATTAACCACATCGGTGCATAAACGGTTAGCCTTGTTCAAAATGAGTTCGTTTTTTGATCAGTCAGAGAAGCGGAAAAACGAGCAAATTTTACCCAATTTATTGAAAATCAAAGGGAAAATATTTTTGGGTACGGCTGATGCGTAGGTAACGATGTCAAAATTCTTAATATCTCAGGAGATACAATCATGATGGATGAAAGCAGCTTTGTTGTTTGCCTAGCCTCAACTGAAACCGAACGCGAAAGCATGCGTGCCTTAAAAGACTACTTTGAAGGTATGTATTTCGCTAACTAAAAACGGATCGTTCTAGACACGGAACTTTGAGCATGAATGCTCACTTTTAGATTCCACGCTATACAACCCACTCGCCGTCACCTGTTGACGGCTTTTTTACGCCTAATTGCTGTCAATATCGCCCTCTGAGGCACGTTAGCTTTTGATTTATATCACTTAGCCTGCCATTATTCCGTGCTTAGATAGCCTGGTCGAATAAGAGGTTGAACGATAATGGTAGGCAGTGCACAGCAAACGAATCATTTCGATGTATTGATTGTTGGGGGAGGAATGGTTGGCAGTGCCATCGCTTGTCGATTGGGGCAAGTCGGCATGAAAGTCGCTGTTTTTGATCGTTCGAATCCGAACGAATTTTCTCAGGAGCAAACCCCTGACCTGAGAGTGTCTGCATTGAGCCCTGCTTCCATCGAGTTACTGCAAAAAGTGAAGGCGTGGCAGAACATTGAAGCCATGCGTTATGCGCCCTATCAACGTATGGCGGTTTGGGAAAAGCTAAGTAACCCAATCACAGGTAAAGAGATCCCGACCCGTTTGAACCGCACCGAGTTTGATGCTCAGGAATTAAATGAGCCAATGTTGGGTGTGATCGTCGAAAACCGTATTACTCAGCTAGCCCTGCATCAGCAAATGGCGGAACTGGATAGCGTTGAATTAATTGTGCCTGCGGACGTAGCGTCCATAGAGATTGATGATCAGGTGCGTATTGAACTGGCTGATGGTCAGGTATTCACCGGTGAATTGCTGGTGGGTGCGGATGGCGCCAACTCCATGGTCAAACAATGGGCGGGGATAGGTACCGAAGCCAAGCCGTACGAACAGCACGCGATGGTGATTACGGTGAAATATCAAGGTCGTCAGGAAGACATTACCTGGCAGGGTTTCACTTCAACCGGGCCGGAAGCGTTTCTGCCGTTACCGGACATTAACGGTGAACATTATGGCTCTCTGGTATGGTACAACCTGCCGGAAAACATCGAGTCGCTGATGACGCTGAACGATGAGCCGTTCAAAAACAAGCTACAACGTAGTTTCCCGGATGATTTACCGGAAGTGACTGAGGTTCTGGAGCGAGGCAGCTTCCCGCTGATCCGACGCCATGCCGAGCGTTACTGTCAAAACCGTTTGGTGTTGGCGGGTGATGCAGCACATACCATTAACCCGTTGGCCGGACAAGGCGTTAACCTGGGCTTTCAGGATGTGAATACCTTAACGTCGATCATTATTGAAGCGCGTGATAAAGGTCAGGCCTATTGGGGTGCTGAGGTACTGCAACAGTATGAGCGTGTTCGTCGTCCGCAAAATGCCATGATGATGCGGATTATGGATCTCTTCTATCACACCTTCAGTAACGACATCGTGCCTGTGAAGATGGCAAGAAACCTTGGATTAAGCGTTGCCGGTCGGTTTGTGTTTGGTCAGAAAATGGTGATGAAATACGCCATGGGCTTGGTGAATGTCTGGCCTGAAACCTTACCTAAGGTTCCGTTAGTTACCGATTTACTTCCGACCTCGTTACCTACACCCGAGGATGTTAAAGCGAAATTGTCGAGCATCCCTTCCCCTAAAGCCTTATGGGATCAGTTACGTCGTTCTTAAGATTTTTATTTCTAATATTTATATTTTTAAGAACGTATCGTCACAAACCGATGTTCCGCCCTTCTCTTAACAGGGTCGGTGCATCGGTTTCTACTCTTATTTCAGTTTCTACTCTCACTTCATTTTTCCTGCTTGTTGTCTTTATGATAACCGCTGTCATTATGACATCTCTGATATGTAGTCATTAAGACATTGTCTTTTATTAAAATCCAATAAAAACAATAGGATAGAGTTTGGCACAACTCTTGGAATAGTTCGTTGTCTCGATTTCGTAGGAGGGAATTAGACAATGAACAAAACTACTCTTCTTTCTTTAGTCATTCTTTATGGCGCAGCAACCGTCGGTTATGCCGACGAAGTGGTTGGTCGGGCACCTGATAATCTGGTGGGTCAAACGCTGGGTGGCTGGTCTGGTTTTTTAGTCGGCGGCGCAATGGCTGGCCCCATCGGAGCGCTGGCGGGTGGGTTGAGTTTTGCCTGGATTGGCGGTGAGGTTCAAGCTGAAACCGGGCTTAGCGCACAAGCCTATCAAGTTAAAGACACGCAAGGTGAGGTCTCAGTGGTTCGCTCTCCGAATCGCCAATGGCAGACCGGCGATCACGTGCTGGTCAAAGGACGTCGTTTATACCCTGTGTCAGATTCATCACTCACAAGCCGTTCATTGTGATCTCTTTTTAACTTGCTAGCTCGGAATTTTTTAATGATTACACAACAACAAAGAACCCTAATAGATCAGACTCTGCCAGCGGTGGAAGCGAATGCCTTAAAGATTACCTCAACCTTTTATCCTTTGATGTTTGGTCGTTATCCACAGGTATTAAATTACTTTAACCAAGCCAATCAGGCGCGAGGCACTCAGCGTCATGCATTGGCGAATGCGGTCGTTACTTACGCTAAGCATTTGGATGCACTGGACAAATTGGGCGAACGTGTAAGTTTGATTGCTCATAAACATTGTTCATTGGGGATTAAGCCTGAACATTACCCGATCGTCGGGGAATGTTTATTGGCGGCCATTGCTGAGGTACTGGGCGATGCAGTGAATGATGACATTCTTAATGCGTGGGGGGCAGCTTATCAGCAGCTTGCTAATATCCTGATTGATGTGGAGCGAGACATTTATCAGCGACAACACCAACGGACGGGTGGCTGGGAAGGTTTTGAAGGCTTTACCGTCATCGGAAAAGTCGCAGAAAGTGAGGTCATCACCTCATTAGTGTTGCAAGCCAAGGATCAACGCATCATTGATTTTGAGCCGGGCCAATACATCACGCTGCTAAAAGCTTTTGATGGTTTGGAGCATAGACGCAATTACAGCCTTTCAGACAAACCGGGTAAAACCACTCTGCGAATCAGCGTAAAACGTGAAACGGACGGCGTCTGGTCCAACCACTTGCATGATGAGGTATCCGTGGGGGATGTGCTTCAAATCTCGGCCCCTTACGGTGATTTCGTGCTCAGAGACAGTCACAAGCCGATGGTGCTGGTCACTGCCGGAGTCGGGATTACTCCGGCCATTTCGATGTTGGCGGCGGCGATTTCCAGTCATCAGGTAGCAGGTCGGGATATTCACTTTATTCATTGTGCCCGAAACGGGGCTCATCATGCGTTTGACGATTATGTTCAACAGGTGGAAGAGATGTATCCCGAGGTGACGAAGACCTTTATTTACAGTGATCCCACCGATGAAGACATCAGGGGTGAACAAGGCTCTGCCGATGCGTTTGGGTTGCTGAACGAATCACACCTGCAACAACATCTGGGCTCTGAGCGAGATGTGGAATGCTATGTGTTAGGTCCCAAACCTTTTATGCACTGCGTTTTGGGTATGGCATCAAGACTTGGAATTCCTGACTCGCAAGTGCACTACGAGTTCTTTGGACCATTGGAAGAAATTCAGCCAGTGAGTTCAGGAAGTGATCAGCGCGCCGAGTTATCGGTGGCCTGATGTGTTTTCATTGGGAGAGACGCAGAGACCATTCTGCTCTCTCCCTCTGATTTATCGATATTGAGTCTATCTTCCTATTGAAGAATGAATGCATTACGCGAACTCAAACGACCTACATAATGTGAGAGAGACTAGGCATGAACTATGAGACTTTGTTGAGGTGTTCGAATCGAATGATGGTGATTTCGTTGGTGTTGTTTTTGGGGTCGTTATTCTGCGCCTTTGTTTTACCCCTACCGTCGTTTGCGCTTACTATTGTGGCTCATCTATCTAATATTGTATTAGCAACCCTTTTCAAATTTAGTTACATCGCACGACTGATTGCCCAGAAAGAGCTGGGTTTGACATTGCGATGAATAAGGAATCTTAGTGACGGCTTCTTTGTATCAGGTCTTGGCTGAAATTCTTGGTGATTTATCCAAGCATATGAGCAGCGATAAGCGCTATCAAAAACTCTTGAAAGCCTGGTTAGAGCTGGTGCCAAGTGACGCCTGTGCGTTATTAAAGTTGGAGGGTGAGAAGCTCATCCCCTGTGCGGTAAAGGGGTTTGGACAGGATTTGATCGGCCGCCAGTTTCGGGTGTCTGAACATCCGAGATTAGCAACGATACTGCATAGCCGTCAGTATGTGCGTTTTGATCTGAATTCGGATTTACCCGACCCTTACGATGGTTTGATTCCTACCGACGATGGTTTGCTGCACGTTCACGATTGCATGGGCGCATCTTTATACATCGATGATCAGCCGTGGGGAGTGATTACACTGGATGCCTTGATTCCCGGCACCTTTGATCAAGTGGACCCGATGTTGTTACACACCTTGGTGCGTATTACCGAAGCGGCGATCAAGACGGCCGATCTGATCGAGAGTCTGGAGCGGAAAGCCGAACATCAAACGCAAGTGGTTCGGGCCATTTCGGATCAACATCATGAGCATCAAATGATTGGTCGTAGCCCGGCGTTTGTTCAACTTCAGCAGGATATTAAAACCGTTGCTGAGTCCGATCTGACGGTATTGATTACTGGCGCTACCGGAGTTGGCAAAGAGTTGGTGGCTCAGAGCATTCATCATCAGTCGTCACGTCATCAACAGGCAATGGTGGCAGTGAACTGTGCGGCCTTACCGGAGCATCTGGTCGAGAGTGAGTTGTTTGGTCATGTCTCGGGCGCGTTTTCCGGCGCCTCCAAGAACCGCAGTGGTAAGTTTGAGTTGGCCGATGGTGGGACGCTCTTTTTGGATGAAGTGGGTGAGTTACCTTTGGCAGTTCAGGCGAAACTGTTAAGGGCCATTCAGCAAGGTGAAATTCAGCGCGTCGGGGCCGATCAGACCTTCAAAGTGGATGTTCGTATTGTTGCTGCGACCAATCGGGACTTATCTGTGGAAGTGGCAGAAGGTCGATTTCGGGCAGACTTGTTTCATCGGTTAAGCATCTATCCCATTGCGGTGCCGAATCTGGCGGATCGACGAGAGGATATTGGACCGCTGGCCGGGTATTTTCTCAGCCAGTTTCAACGCAAGTTGGGGAACATTACCTTGGCGTTGAATGCTCAGGCAGAACACGCTCTGTACCAATATCAATGGCCGGGTAATATTCGTGAGTTAGAGCATTTGTTGCATCGGGCATCGTTAAAAGCCTTTTCTAATCGAGCCCAGGCGGAGCGTATTGTTGAGATTGAACTGAAACATTTGGATCTGGATGTGACGGAGGTGCCTGTATCCATGCCTTCCTCTGCCGTTGATGAAGCACTTCCACAAGAGATTTTGCCGCTGAAAGATTGGGTGGATGTGTCACAGCGCCAATACATTACTCAGTTGTTGACTCGGTTTGGGGGTAATAAATCAAAAACCGCCCAAGCGCTGGGCGTTGATCGGGGAAATTTTCATCGGTTGTTAAAGCGTTTAGGCCTGAGCTGAGAGGGACTTATTCAGAGGTTCCCTAGGGCTTCAGTTATGTTGAGCATAGAAGTCAGCCTGAACCGCTTCCATCTCTGTTGAGTCTCGTACTTCTGCCAAGGTTTCCCAAAGTAATTCTACAAAGTCAGGATGTGACCGAACCAGCTTAAAGGAGAGCATTAGGTAATAGGGCTTGCTGGATATAGGGATCGGATATTTCTCGATGGCGTCGGCAAGTTCTGGATTTTGTTTGAGGATTTGATCCGCCCGATCTGTTTGTAAGGCTGTTCCTGCCACTCTTGCTTCTTTCACTTTAATCAGATTCGCCATGGGCCCCTGAAACTCTACCACCGGAATGCCCAGTGCAGTGAGCCGGTCGCCAATTGAAAAGCCGTTCTGGATGGAAATTTCACCGGTTAAATTAATAAAGGTTTCACCATTCCATCCCAGGTCTGAATTTTTGGGAATATACAGAGAATAGCCGGAGGTGTGAATTCGTCGGTTGGCGTCGAGATTACCTTTCAGGGTTACCGGAAATCGCCCCATGTGTAGTCGCTCTTGCTTATAGCTGGCAGCAAATGCGCCGTCTACTTTGCTGAGTTCCAGATGGTGAAGGCAGCGCTTCCAGGGCAAGGCAATGTAGTCGATATCAATGTTCAGTTTTTGACTGACCTGCGTTAACAGTTCTATGTCCAGGCCCTGGGATTCACCGTCAACGGTCATTACCCAGGGAAATGCCTGTTCGTTTTCATGACAGAAGAGCAGTTGTGATGGGCTTTGAATATGCTCATCAGCGATCACGGACGAAGGGCATGTCAGAGTGACCATGAGCATAAGAGAAAGGCTGCTCCAAATGCGCTGTTTCATAACCCGTCGATGATCCTGAGATGGATGGAATAACGAAGTGTTAATTAACCTATACCTGAATGATAAACGTCTGAATAACCAGCTTCTGATGATCAGGTACCTGAATATCAAGTATAGGTAATGCGCTGACTTTGGATGGCCGTTGGTCGAAATTCTGTATTTCAGGCTGGCGACGGAAGCTTTGTCTTTTGAGGGAAAATCAGGGTTTTGATTGAGAACCGTTTCTTGATTGGGAACAGTGCTCTGACGAGGGAGCACTGTTCAGATGGGAGAATTGTACGAAATAGGGTTCTTGCTTAGAGCAGATCTCCGTTTCGATCTACGGCATTCAGTTGGTTACCATCCGGGCCTGTATCTGAGGTATCCGGAATCCAAGGGTCCAGGCAGTCACGGTCTTCTACACAAGGGTCGGTCAGTGCTTCTAAAAACGCCACCAGTTGATTGACCTCTGTGCCGTTCAAACGAGGGTTTTGAGGGAAACGGGTGTCGTTGTTGATCCGATCCTGAGCCAACTTGTTAAGAGCCAGCTGCGAGTTGGCTTCCGCGTTAGGATAGAGCGATGAGCAGTTCGCGATATCTTCAAATTGTTCCAGTTGGCACCAACCGCCGTCATCAAAGAAATCATTTACCCGTCGTTGAGGGTTGGTGTAGTGACGAACCACATCTTCCAGCGTCTGATAGGCTCCAACGTGTCCATAAGGCGCAGTCGTAGCGACATTGAGTAAGGACGGCGTTCTGAAACGATAGCGGTCAGCTGTGTTTCCGGTTTCTCGTTCCCGACCAAAGTCATCGTCGTTACCGTCGCCTTTTCCTGGGCCAAAGTGTGGGAAGGCGACCGTATGATGTTGTCCGTCGGAGAAGAGTTCGCCGTTATGGCAGGCTGCACAGCCTGCGCCGCCGTCGGTAACGCGAGTGAAGAAAAGAAGGGCCCCGGCTTTTTGATCTTCGGTTAATGCCGTAGTGTCACCATCCAGATAGTTTCGCCAAGGGTTGTTCATGAACACCATAGAACGTTCGTATTCGCCAATGGCTTCAGCAATGTTATCGAAAGTGACCAAGCTGGATGCATCTGTGGTGACACCGAAGGCGGTTTGAAATTCGGTCAGCCATTCGTTGGTGGTCAGTTCACCGGCTCCTTCGTCGTAGTCACCAATGCGAGCAGCTAAGTGAGTACGGATGGTGTCGTTATCACTGCCGTTTTCAAAGTCATCGGTTTTCATTTCTTCTGAGGACGTCACCGGGAAACGAGCCTGTGCCGCTACCAGATTATCTCCTGCATTGGTGTCAGCGACGCCAAAGTCGCTGTCGGGGGTGCGAATACCTGAAACCGCGCCGTTTGTATTGGCTTCTTTGCCCAGGCTCTCAACACGGGAATCCCAAAACAGCCCGGTATCCCAAAAGCCGATGTTATAGACGGTTGGCGCGTTTCTTGGCACTAATGGCAGGCCGTCTTGATGTGTTCTTCCCTGCCCTAATTGATCGGGAGTGACGGCTTCTACGCCAATGGGTAACGACAAATCATCCCCGCCACCAAGTACCGGGTGGTGACAGGTCACACAAGCACTGTCAAATCCACCGCCCAGGCTTTTGCTGTAAAACAGCTTCATGCCTAACTGCGCCATGGGTGACTCGATGTCCGGTAAGTCACGTGCATCCACTGAACTTCGATCGAGATTGTTGGTTTCGATTAAGGCAATCAGCGCTTCGTCATTTGCTGTTAATTCGATGGTGGCGCTGTCGTCGTCCGAGGCTGTAGAAGTTTCTTCGCTGGCAGTAGAGCTGTCTGAACTGCTTCCGCCACCACCGCCACAGGCAGTCAGCAGTGCGAATGAAGAAATCAGTAATGGCCAGGTAACGAAACTACGAATAGAAAAGGCGTGAGAAGACAAGCCCTGAGAGTTTTGGTTACCTATCGCGAGTGTCGGTTTGTTTATTATTCTGTTCATGGGATTTCCCCTAATCAAGCTAAGCGGTTTTGGCTTTCGATGTGAATAACTCTAAGAGGAGAAGGTGCATAAAAGCGGAAGGAATTAAGGAAACAACAAGGAAGATTTGTTGGTATTTTGTACAAAATAATTCTAAAAGTGCTTGCATTAGTGTTTTGAACGGTGTTCAATTGCTTTTAATTTAACAGTGTTCAATTGAGGTCAAAAAGACAATGGCAAGACGATTTGATCACAGCAGTGAAGAAATCTGCACGATGGCACTGCACTGGGTTAGACAGTATTTGGAAGAGGACACAGCTGAGAATCTGAGCTTACGCAAGATTGCAAAAGGCATAGGCTATTCACCGGGCACTCTGATTAATCTGTTTGGCAGTTACAGTTATTTGTTATTACGAGTAAATGCCGATACGTTAGATAAAATGTCGGTGGAAATGACGGCAGGCTTGGCTGAGATATCTGATCCGCAGGCACAACTAGAGTTCATGGCGTTAAGTTATTTGAACTATGCAATGGCTCATCCACAGCGTTGGCGATTGGTGTTTGAGTTAAGGTTGGCATCGGATGAAGATATTCCGGATTGGCAGCAACAACGTATTGATGCGTTATTAACACGGTTGAAAGCGATACTTTCTGAGTTGAATCCTGATGCAGCGGATTCAGCTCTGGAACAAACGGCACGGGTGATTTGGGCGGGTGTACATGGCATCAGCTTTTTAGCGGTGGAAGATAAACTTTTCTCCCCGAGTCATCTTAATAATTCTGAAATGATTTCCGCCTTAATTAGACATTATCTAACGGGCTGGATTTCGAATACTCTGGCGCAATAAGGAGCATATTATGAAGGAACATGATCAGTCTCACGAGACTCAGGAGCACGGGCAATTTGCGCTGTTAAAGACACGACGCTTTTTACCCTATTTTCTCACTCAGGCGTTGGGTGCGTTTAACGATAATGTGTATAAGTTTGCTCTTATACAAATAGTGACGTTCGGGCTATTCAGTTCTGTTGCTGATATAGACAAGAACTTTATTACTAATCTGGCAGCAGGTTTATTTATCCTTCCATTCTTTATCTTTTCTCCATTAGCCGGGCAGTTTGCGGATAAATACGAAAAGTCCCAGCTCATTCGTAAGATCAAGCTGTTTGAAATCGGCGTGATGGGCCTAGCCTGCTTCGCCATTTGGCAGGAATCCATTGCTGCTATGATCCTGCTGCTTTTCGCAATGGGGACTCAGTCGGCTTTCTTTGGACCTGTGAAGTTTTCCATTTTGCCTCAGAATTTGAATAAAGAAGAACTGGTGGGAGGTAATGCCTTGGTCGAGACCGGTACTTTTCTTGCCATATTATTAGGGACTATTGTTGCTGGTTATCTAGCTAGTGCAACTGATGTAAAAGTTACCCTTCCAATTGCGGTTGTTGTATTTGCAGTGTTGGGATACTTGGTATGTCGTAGCATTCCTAAAGCAGAAGCCCCTTCCCCTGAATTAAAAATTAACTGGAATCCTGTAACAGAGTTGTCGGGTGTTTGGAAACGTACCTTGAAAAATAGACCCGTGTATTTGTCGATTATGGCAATTAGTTGGTTCTGGTTTATTGGTTCAAGTTATTTGACCCAATTTTCTAGCTTTACGAAAGATGTATTAAACGGGAATCCCGAAGTATCAACACTCTTATTGACCTTATTTTCCATTGGCATAGCACTTGGCTCACTATTGTGTGAACGTTTATCGGGCCGGAAAATTGAGCTGGGTATTGTACCGATTGGTTCGATTGGAATGAGTGTCTTTGGTATTGACTTATTTTTCGCAGTACCGGATGTTACAGCAGAGAACATCGGCGCGGTAGCCTTTATTCAAAACCCTGAAAACTGGCGTTTGATGATTGATTTATTGCTGATTGCTATGTTTGCCGGTTTGTATATTGTTCCTCTTAATGCGTTGATTCAGCAGCGTTCTAACGAGAAAGAGCGAGCTCAGGTGATTGCTGCTAGCAATATAATTGGCGCGTTATTTATGTTTGTTAGTGCTGGTATTGCGATGTTCTTTTTATCGGTACTAGAACTGTCTATCCCGGAATACTTCTGTGTCTTAGCGATTATGAACCTGGTCGTCGCGGGTTATATTTACGCGCAAGTGCCGGAGTTTGTGTTGCGCTTCTGCATCTGGATTCTGTCTCATACTATGTACCGTGTCAGCCATAAAAATCTCGAGAATCTTCCCGATGAAGGTGCTGCTGTCATCGTAGCGAACCACGTCAGCTTTGTGGATGCACTATTGATTGCCGGTGCTTGTCGTCGTCCTCTGCGCTTTGTGATGGATAAGCCTATCTATGAAAGCAAAGGCTTAAATTGGTTCTTTAAATTAGCGAAGACGATTCCTATTACCTCTGAGCGCCGTGATCCGGCAGCGTATCAATCGGCGATGGATCAGGTCAGTCAGGCGTTGGCAGAGGGTGAAGTGGTGTGTATTTTCCCTGAAGGTCGTTTAACACGCGATGGTGAAATCGATACCTTCCGAAGAGGAATTGAATTGATTCTTGAACGCAACCCGGTGCCTGTACTTCCTGTGGCTTTACGTGGACTTTGGGGCTCATTCTTCAGTCATGGTAACGGTGCTGCACTCAAGAGTCGTCCTAAGCGTTTCTGGTCTAAGGTGGATATCTGGGCTGGTGATCTGTTGACTGCGGATCAGGTATCGGCACCACTGCTGGAAAGCAAGGTGAAGGACTTGCGTGGTGATCTTGCTTAGAGACGTTGAATCGTCGTTCGTCTGATCGATAACGATCAGGCGAACTGACCTAAGTGCATTTGAAGTGCTTGATACAGCGATTCCACTTTAAAGGGCTTGGATATAAAGCCGACCATACCCACCTCAAAGCAGGATTGCTGACTTTCAATGGTGCTGTTAGCGGTTAACGCGATGATTGGCATGGTATGCCCTAATGCTCGAATTTCCTGTGTTGCTTGCAGCCCGTCTTTTTCAGGCATTTGTAAATCCATCAGAATCAGGTCAAAGTGATCAATAGCCACCGCTTTGACCGCTTCATCTCCGTTACTGGCAAGCGTCACTTGCAGACCCAGTTTCTTCAGCATCGCGTTGGCAATTTTCTGATTCACCGGATTATCTTCAACCAATAGCACTTTTCCCTTCAGCAACATTGGTTCTTGAACCAAATCTTCTGAGATTTGATAAGTCTCACCTGCTCGTGCCGGAATGTAAGGGATGGATAATGTGAAGGTGCTGCCTTGAGCGACCTGACTTTTCACTGTTAGTTCGCCACCCAGGACTTCCGCCAGTTTCTTACTGATAGCCAGCCCAAGCCCGGACCCTCCAAAACGTCGGCTGATGGAAGAGTCTTCCTGGCCAAAGGGGTGGAAAATGGCTTCGTGTTTATCTTCCGCAATTCCAATGCCTGTATCTGTAACCGCTATGATCAGGTTGTCGTTGGTGACTTTTAACGTGACTGAGACACTGCCTTCTTGTGTAAATTTGATGGCGTTACTGATCAGATTTAACAGCACTTGTCGAAGCTTGTTTGGGTCGCCGAGGACCACAAGTGTCAGTGGTTCATTCTCATCTACTTGGTGTTCAACGTTAAAGGTAAGAGTAAGCTGTTTATTCTTTGCTTGAGCGTTATAAATAGACGTAACCGAGCGAACCAGGCTCACAACATCGAACGGAACTTGCTCTACCACATGGCGTTCTGATTCCATGCGACTGTAATCTAATACGTCGTTAATTTGGGCTAGCAGCGCTTCTGATGACTGCTCCAGAGTCTTCATTAAGTCTTTGCATTCGCTGATGTCTTCAGAGGTTCGCATGAGTTGAATACTGCCAATGATGCCATTCAGTGGCGTACGAATTTCATGACTCATATTGGCAAGGAACAAACTTTTCGCTTCACTGGCCTTTTCCGCCGTAATACGTAAACGCTTACTGCGCTGAAACTCTCGGTACAGCACCCAGGTCAGGACGAAAATCACCAGTCCCAGTGAGAGAATTAAAATACGGGTGAGGTAATAAGTGTCCAGTACCTGCTGAGATACTTCATGAAAGTTTTGATAACTGCGTTGAAAGATCTCTCTGATTCTGTGTTTGTACTCATCTGCCCAAGCAAGGTTTACCGAATGAAATTGAGCGGCATAGGCCGGTGTCATTTGATAGAGCTCATCTTCATGAGAAGAGAGGTAAGACTGAATGTTTCTCAGATAGCGGTAAGACGTTTGATCGTACCTTTTCAACTCCTGGCCGGCTACCCCGCCCACCAAAATATCGGTTCGGTTCCAGAGTAATTCCAATTTAAATATAACTTTGGCTCGGTTCTCGTCCGTTGATTGATATACGTACTCAATCAAGGCGCTGTTTAACCGTTCTATTTCCAGCTGGAATTGAGATAAATGCCAAGGCCGGTTGTCGTTCACCTGATCTGAATATTGATGTACTTCATTGGAGATACGAATAAAGATGACAGATAACCAAAGGGTTACTGTAAACAGGATAAAAAACCAAAAGTTAATGAAATTAAAGCGCTTCATTCGTAATCAAATTCTGAGTTGAAATGGATGAGACTAATGAAACGATAGCTCAGTTAATTGCCAAATTGACCAATCCTGATATTTCCGTTCGATCAAATGGGGGTGATCACTCCAAGGGAAAATGATCCAAAAGGGCCCTTTATTTCGAACTTTCATCGGCTCGCCATTAACATGTGACACTATGAAGGCGCCTGCTGCTAGAGCTTGGTTTAAGTTAATCTCAACCTCATAGTCATTCAGTGCTTTGGCATAAGCTTTGGTTGCATGAATATCAAAATGTTTCATGAGCGAGGCGATACTGATACCTGAAAATACCTGAGGTTTGTCGGTCCACGGCGTGATAGTTGTCAGTGTATCGTGTGTAAGATCTTTCAGTTGTGCCTGGGAGAGGACATGACTCTCATTCTCATAATTAACGGTAAGCTCATAACCATAACTCACCATACTGATGAGGGAAAAAACGACGATGCTACTTATAAAACGAAGTGTTTGTTGAATCACCGTAATCCCCTATTGAATAAATGATGTCAGGACGAGTTACTAACCGGCCTGCTTTGGCAGGCGATTTTAATAAGGTTTTATTAGATGAGTATATAGAAAATTGAGCGCTTGGTTGAATTTCTTATGTTATTCAGCTGAAAGGCAATCCAAAATCAGTTTGCGGAACCAACGTTGTTCACTGGGTTTGTGTTGCCGTTGATGCCATATGATTTTATAGCTGAAAGACGGTGCATCCAGCTCGCTAGGGATATCTAATGGAACCACTCCGAAGCGATTAAAGACCTCTTCGTTGTAGCCTCGCCCACCTAGCATGATGTGATCGGTATGTTGAAGTGTCAGAAAGGCACTGTTGAGGTTATGAGTTTCAAACACAATATTACGTTGACGGCCAAGGCGCTCAAGGGCTTCTCTGTCCTTATGTTGTGTGTCATTAAACTCGGAAACAACCATCTTTATGAAAGGATAAGAAAGATATTCGTCCAGAGTAATCTTGTCTTTCTTTGTTAGTGGGTGACCTTTTCTAACCAAAATGCAGGGGTTGATCCGAGCAAAAACATGCTCATAGAAGTTTGCGCGCTCGACATCAACGATGTTCACCGCCAAATCCAATTGACCTACGCTGAGTTCATCCATGCTGTCTTTGGTCCAGGGAACCACCTGAACTTTTACATTGGGTGCGGTGCGATTAAGAATGCTCATTAATTGTGGGCAAATGCGCGCAGCGAGGTTGTCCATCAGGGAGATCCGAAAGGTTCGGTCACATCGTTGGGGGTCAAATTCCGGTGGATCAAGTAATTGTTTCAGTTGCTCCAGGGTATCGTAGAGTGATTCTCTGAGACTTAAGGCCCGTTCGGTGGCTTGGATGCCATGGGGGGTGCGAAAGAACAGCTCTTCACCAAACATGTCTTTGAGTCGTGCCATCATCTTACTCATGGCGGACTGAGTAACATACATACGCTCAGCTGCACGAGAGACATTTTCCTCTTCTAGCAACACTTGGAATGCCACTAACAGTTTGATGTCGTATCGAGCCAGTTCTTCCAGTTTCATGATGATAGTTACGTGTATGATGATAGTTACGTGTATGAAGAGAGATTCATTAATTTAGAATAAGTTGGCGCAGTTTGACAGACCTGTGATGCGAATCAGCTTCGTTGTTCTGATCCATCAAAGGCTGCGCCTGATCTTGCTAGTCGTTGAGGATAATGAACTCAAACCCTTATGGCCGTGTTTCTAAACAACGTAATTCTATATCACACTCTACTGGTGACGGAGCCGCTTTCCAACGGGTTACGAAAGCGTTGGCCATTTGAGGGTCTTTAATCAACAAATTCCTGATATATTTTATTGTCGATTTATTATCTACAAAGATTATATCTTCATCGATGTCGGTATAGGCTAATAAAGTAATTGTGTCTTCATTAGGGAAGGCTTCAGATAGTTTGTTGGGTAGATGGATCGTCAGTGTGTCAGCTTTGTCATCGTGCGTTTCGATTTCCCATGTAGCTAAGATAGGGTCATAGCCTTCAGGTGTTAAGGTTACGGTGTTTTCGGAAAACTCCATCCGGGTAAAAATCTGAATTGGTACGTTGATGTTTCGTTTACTTTGAATATCCCGTAAGTGATACCAGGTGTGACCGCTAAATAGTTCTGCGGTTAAGTCCATTCCGTAAGTATCGTTTGGAATCTCTACTGGGAGGTAAGCGTAAGGCTGATCTCGTTCATCAAATGCCAAGATTAAGTTGTCAGATTGATAAAACACCTCATGGTAATACTCATCGCCAAATAGTAGTCGATTATCGTTAAACTCATAAGGTGATGGCGCACGCAGAATACCGCTGACTTTACCGTCTTCAAAGATGATCTCTTCGTTTATCTCAGAGTCTTCCGATACCCGGTTAAGCGCATCCAGTCTCCAGTCTCTCCGGGCAAACAAGGCTTCAATGGAGTTATCTACCGAGCTTACGGTTGCCCCGGTTTCCGATAAGTTAAAGCGAATTGTATCGAGATCCGTGTTCAGGTTCTGCTGATTGGTAAGCTCTGTTTTAAAACTATTCACCAGGTTGTTAAAGCTTGCTGTATCCAACTCATCCAACTGAGATACGATACTGCGAGCAAATAAATGTGCCTGACGTGCTTCATCGGCAAGCGCCGCATCTGTCTTTAAATCAACGTAGTTGGCTGACACAACTGCTTCTCGTACACCCAATAACGCGGCTAAGTCTGCCATGGTCATGTTCAGTTGTTTTGCCAGTGTGGTAAAGGGTGTTACTACATCAGAACCTGCTTCGGCGATGAGTTCATAAGAGCTGCTGATCATGCCAATCTGGTCGGCATCATTCGTTTCACCAGCAATAATACGGGCAATAATCGGGTAGTCGGCATCCTCGTCCGAAATGGTGATCTTACCCTCGGCATCGGTTGCGTCAGCTAGTGTTTCGCCTGTATCACAGGTGGAGTTACGGTTGCGATCGATACAGATTTGGGCGTTTTCCAGGTAGCCGTCAATTACGGTTACTTCGCTGCCTGAGGGGGCTGGTGGCGTTGGAGTACCGCCATCGTTGCTTGAGCCGCCACCTCCGCCGCCACCACATCCGGCCAGAGCCAGAGCTGACGTTAAAGCGAGGGTTTTAAAAGGGGCGGTGATAGGGAATAAATAGGCTTTCACTGGACGTAATCCTTGTCATAAATGGAATTAGTTTATTCCTGAGCGTTATATGGATTGTCATCCTCATTGAACGCTGTAGTCAGGTCAATGCACAAATAAGAATAATAATTATTCAGTTGATTAACGGATGTAGGACTTATTGATCAATTGATCAAAAAGGATAGAGAGCTTAGATCGAAGAAAGTTCAAAAAGCGCCTCCGAGACAAGGAAGCAGCGTCTCGGAAGCAAAGGGTGATGTCAGAAAGGCATCGTTCAAAAAGAGCTAGATTAAAAAGGACTGGATCAAAAAGGTCGTATTAAAAGAATAATCACGAAAGGATTAGAATTTGTAGTTTACCGACATCGAAGCCGCGACAGCGCTGTTATCGTAGTCACCTGCCGGGCTGGATAATAAACCTTCGTGCTGTTCAATCTTGGCATTGCCGAGGTCGGCGTATTCAATGCCGAACGCTAACTCGGTTTGCTCATTGGCTTGATAAACTGCGCCTAAGGTATAGCGTTTGATGTCGTCCAATGGCAGATCCGCTGTTCTGTCTTCTGTTTCTACAGGGCTTTCATCATAAGAGAAACCGGCTTGTAGAGTGACGTTCTGCGTGAGCTGATAATGACCGCCGATGGCATAGCGGTTAGCATCTTGCCAGTTACGTTCAATCGGAATATCCAAGCCACCGCCTAGGTCTGCATTGATGGTGGTGGTTTCGAAATTGCTGTAGAAGGTTCGGCCAATATCCCATAACACCGCCGTCTTATCGGTCAGTTGATGGTAGCCACTGACCATCACACTCGCAGGATTTTCCCAATTCAGTCGAGTGGTTGCGCTGCTGTCCATCAGTTGTGTTCCGTTAAAGTTGGCAGTGATATCGGCATCGCCTTTTAGGTCCGTCTCGACTTCAGAGCGATACACTACGCCAACTCGATGCTGTTGGTTGAATTCCCAAAGCGCGCCTGCTGTCCAGCCGTACTCAATGCCATCGGCATCCAGTGCTAAATCCGCATCTACCGTTGGGTCGGGTAATGGTCCTGGCATGTTTTGGGTGAAGCTTGGCGAAAGTTCCTGCTCGGCCATCGTGTAGTTAATATTAATGCCTCCTCCAAGCGACAGGTGATCATTTACCCGGAAGGAGATAGTCGGTTGTGCCTGAATGGTCTGAACGCTGGCAGAGGTGACGGCGTTACTGCCGGTCCATTGGCTACCGTAGTCAATTTCACTGCCAAACGGAGCCAATACCGAAAAGCCAAGCTTTACGTCGTCACTTAAGCTGTGAACGTAAGCAAAGGATGGAATCAACAAGGTGCTGCCGGAATCGCCGCCGCTGTCCTGAGTTGGATCATCGGCTTCAAACTGGAGATCTGTGTCGGCGACAATCGCTCCAAAACCGATCTGATTACCTTCAACCAGAGACATAGTGGCGGGGTTAGCCCAGCTGGAGCCTGCTCCATTGCCTTCGGCGGCATGACCTGCACCGGCGGTGCCAAAATTCGATGAACCCGGCATGAGCTGCAAACCCACGGCGTGGGCATTTGAGATCAATAAAGGACTGCTGACAGTGAGAACGGCCAACGCAGTAAGAGGGTTTCTCGTGTGTCTTTGCTCAAGTGGATGGTTCTGATTTTTTTCAAACGTTTGATGTGTTCTCTTCTGTCGCATGATATCACCCTTGTTTTTAATATCTTTTGGGGCAATGTAGCGACTCAGAGAAAGTAAAAATAATGAATGACGAGATTAGTCGGTATTCCTGTAGGGAATGATCAATCGTGAAAGATTGCTGGTTTGGAATTTTTCTGAGGTGTTTGATGAAGAATGTTCTTTTCTATCAAGTGTTTAACCCAGTTGTTCTAGTAGAGCGAGTAGCTGTGCTTTCATTTGGTTGGGATCTTTGGATGAGGTCGTGTCCTGGTCTTTCTGACTCTGAAATGTTCTGGCGGTATCAATACGGCTCAACCACCATCGCATGGCAGAGGTCTGCTGCATGATAGGTAAGGCAGCGTGTTCTTGTTCAGACAAGGGACGCACACTTTGATAGCCGTCGAGCATGGCTTGGTAGCGATCTTTGATGATGCGGTGTGTCTGATTCAGCGTCCAATCGTTCAAAGTAATGGCCAAATCATAAACGGCGTAATCGTAACTTGCATTGAATAGGTCGATAATTGCTGTGATCTTGCTGTTATCTACCAAAACATTGTCGTGAAATAAATCTCCATGAACGGATGTCTTGGGTAACCCATTGATAGCCGCTTGGTAACGCTGGATGCAGTCTTTAATAAGTGACTTGTCTTCCTCACTCAATTCATTGAACTGTTCAACGCTGGTCTGCCAAAAGACCAAGCCTTTGGGGCAGTCGTGTTGTTGAGGATAGCTTTCTCCCGCCAGGTGAAATTTCGCTAATTGCTCACCGCATTGGAAACACAATTCAGGCGTTAGTTCATTGGGGGTACGACCGGGTAATTTTGGAAAGACGGCACCCGGTTTGTTGTGAAGCGTGATGAGCCGGGTGTTTTGTTTGGTGAGCAACGGGTCAGGAACAGGTACACCCTGTTGATACAGGTGATCGTACAATTCGAGGTAATAAGGCAATGCTTGTGGTTGGGTATATTCAAAGAGAGTGAACACCCACTCACTCTGTATCCCTTGCTTATCGGTATTAAAAAAGTAAGTGGTATTTTCGATGCCGTCTGCGACTCCTTTAAAGGAGATCAACTTTCCAAGCTCGTAGAGCTCACATATCTGATCAAAATCTTGTTGGGAAAGTTGGGTATAAACAGACATAACTCACTACTCTGTATGAATAAACAAAACGCAAAAAGGGCAAACCAGTTTTACTACAGGGTTACCACTCAAGGAGTTTCCAGGTCGGTAACAGAAGTTGAGATTCATCGGCGCGAATCATCTGACCGTTATCTGAAGGAATTAAATAATAGGTCGGTGCGTTCTTTGGTTCGACCTTGATTTCCACTAGCACGCCATTCACATAGTATTCGGAAATTTTCTTGTCATCGGATTGTTTGATGATGACTTCCGGCTCGGAAATATCCGTCCCGCTCTCAGCAAAAGAGAGTGGCGTAACGATGAATGCCAATGACATCGCAATTATTTGAATCCATCCTTTAATTCTGAGTGAAGTCTGTAGACGCATGGTCTATCCCTCGTGTGTCTGCTACTATTTTGTGCTTTTAATGATACGGTTCCTGCATCCGATGATACGGCCCTCATTGGCCGGTGTACACCGAATTCCCTCTGATACCTACGGATATTTCTTTAGTATGACTGATCAAAGCCCTGCTCCTTTAATTTTAGTTGATGGTTCATCGTATTTGTTCCGGGCTTTCCATGGATTGCCTCCTTTAACCAATAAAGAAGGGCATCCAACAGGCGCGATTAAAGGCGTGATCAGCATGTTGCGCCGGATGATGGCTGATTTTCCGGACAGCCATATGGCGGTGATTTTCGATGCCAAGGGCAAAACCTTCCGTAATGATATGTATGAGGAGTACAAAGCCAATCGCCCGCCAATGCCGGATGATCTTCGGGTTCAGATCCAGCCTATTCATGAAATGATTCGCGCCATGGGAATTCCCCTGTTGGTGGTGGAAGGTGTTGAGGCTGATGACGTAATCGGCACTTTGTGTCATCAGGCGACCGAGCAAGGCGTCGATACTATTGTTTCAACCGGTGATAAGGACATGGCTCAGCTTGTCAGTGAGCATGTCTCGTTGGTGAATACCATGACCAACACCACCATGAATCGTGAAGGCGTTATTGAAAAGTTTGGGCTGGCGCCGGAACAGATCATCGATTATCTGGCCTTAATGGGCGATAAAGTGGATAACATTCCGGGGGTTCCAGGCTGTGGTCCCAAGACCGCCGTAAAATGGTTGGCTGAATACCAAACGTTAGAAAACCTCACTGAAAATGCGGAACAAATTAAAGGCAAAATCGGTGAAAAGTTACGCGCTAATCTTGAACAACTGCCATTGTCGAAAGCGCTGGCAACGATTAAGTGTGATGTGGAATTAGAGCAAGGACCGAAGGAATTAGTGCTCGGTGAGGTTGATGATGCCGCCTTGCTTGGCTTCTTCAATACCTTTGGCTTCAAAAGCTGGGCGGAAGAGCTAACGAACAAAGGCGTTGAAATGTCTGAAGTAGCTGCGACCAGTGGCAGTGCTTCTGAGAACACCGAGTCTGTTGATGTTGTGATTCCACACGTGGCGGACACCGAATATTTGACTTTACTAGATGCCGATGCCCTTAAAACCTGGGTCAGTCTATCTTCGACCAAACCGATTTATGCGCTCTATCCTGTGGTGTCGAACGATCATTATAAGGCAGCTCGACTGATCGGGATGGCGTTATCTGTGGAGCCTGGTAAAGCGGTGTATGTGCCTTTGGCCCATGACTATGTCGGAGCGCCTGAGCAGTTAAGCCCAGAGGTGGCACTGGAGTTACTCCAACCCTTATTAACAGGTGAAGCGATCAATCAGGTGGGTCATAACACCAAGAAAGTAGCGCATTTATTAGCGAATTATGATCAAACTCTGGTGGGCCAAATTCACGATGTGATGCTGCAGTCTTACGTGTTGAACTCGGTAGAGAGTAAGCACGAGCTGACGGAGATTGCTTCATTGCATTTGAATGAAACGCTAAAGAATGATGAAGCCATTTTAGGTAAAGGCAAGAAGCGTTTAGAGGCAAGCCAACTGGAAACGGATGCGATGGCTGAGTTTGCCTGCGCTCAAGTGGATATGATCCTTCGCAGTTATCTGGTGTTGTCCGCTAAGTTAAAGCAGGAAGCTCAACTGGACTGGGTTTATCAGTGGATCGAACGCAAGCTTTCGCCAGTGTTGACCGATGTGGAAGCCAATGGCGTGCAGTTGGATCAGGCCGAGTTGCATAAGCAGAGTCAGTACTTGACCGAAACCCTGGCGACTATTGAAGAAGAGGCATACGGGTTAGCGGGCGAAGCGTTCAATATGAACTCACCTAAGCAGATCGGTGAAATCTTGTATGAGAAACTCGAACTGCCAGTGAAAAAGAAAACACCTAAAGGTGCGCCATCGACGGCGGAACCGGTACTGCAAGAGTTGGCTCAGGAATTCCCGTTACCAAAATTGATCCTTGAACATCGTAGTTTGGCGAAACTTAAATCCACCTATACCGATGCCCTTCCTGAGTTGGTGCGGCCAGAGACTGGTCGTTTGCACACCACTTATCAACAAGCGGTGGCGGCTACTGGGCGTCTGTCTTCCACCGAACCGAATCTACAGAATATTCCAATTCGTACCGAGGAAGGCCGAAAAGTACGAAAAGCCTTTGTGGCTCGACCTGGCTATAAAGTGTTGGCGGCGGATTATTCTCAGGTAGAACTGCGAATCATGGCGCACTTATCGGGTGATGAAGGCTTGGTGAATGCCTTTAAACACGACTTGGATGTGCACCGTGCCACGGCTGCGGAAGTCTTTCATGAGTCCCTGGAAGACGTAACTTCGGATCAACGTCGTAAAGCGAAAGCCATCAACTTTGGGTTGATTTATGGCATGTCGGCCTTTGGCTTGGCACAACAGTTGGACATTGCTCGTGGTGAAGCGGCGGAATACGTCAAACGCTATTTTGAAAAGTATCCCGGCGTGAAAGAGTACATGGATCAAACACGAGGTGAAGCCGAAGACAAAGGCTATGTAGAGACCTTGTTTGGTCGCCGTTTGTATTTACCGGGCATTCGCTCTTCCAATCAAATGGTAAAACAGGGGGCTTTGCGTACGGCGATTAATGCGCCGATGCAGGGAACGGCGGCCGATGTGATTAAGATGGCGATGATCGATGTTCACAACTGGCTAAGAGAAGCCAAGGTCGATGCCAAACTGGTGATGCAGGTGCACGATGAATTGGTGCTGGAAGTGGCTGAGTCGGATGTGGATTTGGTGACCGAAGGCGTTCGTTTCCGCATGGAGAATGCGGCGTCATTGGCTGTGCCGTTGCTGGTGGATGTGGGTGTCGGTGACTCCTGGGATGAAGCCCATTAGTACTTAGTGCGAAGCTACTGCGCTTGGCTATACGTTGTTAAAAGTCAGCTTAAAATACTCATTTACTCTATGTAGACTCCGTTTTTTCGCTGACTTTTGCCTAGTCTAGCCTACGCTCATGACGCTTCTTGTGATTGTTGAACTGGCGTTTTGTGCTCAATCGGATGCTTATTTAGTATTTAAACAGGCGTTTTAATTTAATGAGGGAAAAGTTTGAACTAATAGGGGGCTCGACCTTCTAACTTTATAGCTCACATTGAATCTGAGTGATTCTGAAGAACAGTCAAGCATTTAGAGTCGCAGCGAAGTAAGTGTGTAGTGTTTTCCTCGTTATTCTCTGTTTTCAGGTAGTTGCCCCGATCCTTTCGGGGCTTTTTTTGCCTGAAATATTCGGGTTATTCTGCGTCGTCGAGCAACTCTTCAATCAACTCATCGGCATCGTCTTGGGTCAGCCACTCCGTTAAACGTTGCTTTAATTGATCGAGCCCTTCTCGCTTTAACGCTGAGAAAGTTTGGACTGAGACTTCCCCTCCGAAATCTTTAAGAGCGCGCTTTACGTCCAGCATGGTGTTTTTGGCAGGGCCTTTTTTCAGCTTGTCCGACTTGGTTAGCAGGACATGCAAAGGCATTTGGCTATCTTCTGCCCATTTGATCATCATTCGGTCGAATTCTTGTAACGGATGACGAATGTCGCTCACCAATACTAACCCTTTCAGGGATTGGCGCTCTTCGAGATATTTGGCAAGGTGCTTTTGCCATTCCAGCTTTTGCTCGATTGGAACCTTTGCAAACCCGTAGCCAGGAAGGTCGACCAAACGTGTTTCTTCTTCTCCCAACGTAAAAAAGTTAATTAACTGGGTGCGTCCCGGGGTTTTACTGGTACGCGCCAATTTCTTTTGCTGGGTCAATGTATTGATCGCACTGGATTTCCCCGCATTGGATCGACCGGCGAAAGCTACCTCGGCACCCGTGTCAGGAGGACACTGCTTGAGTGTTGGTGCACTCGTAAGAAATTGAGCTGCGTTGAATTTGATGGTCGGGCGATCAGACATAGATGTTCATCCAAAGATAATTTTGGGTGCATGATACTCGCATTAAAGAGAGGTTTCAGCAGTTGTTCTTATTTCCTTTGGTTAAAATCTAAACTACTAACGTATGTATTGGCTAAGTACGGATCGGAATAACCATTTGGAAGTTGAGATAGATAGTATATAATACCCGCACTTTTTTGGCGGGGTCTTGGCTATAGCCCAGACTCGAATGAAATATAACGATGAGGAGAGCGGAAACGCATTTTTGCGTAAAAACCGTTCACACGTTAGAGACAATAAACGGGTCTTAACAATGAAAAAAATCATTCTGACTGCTCTAATTGCAATGGGTGTTGTTAGCTATGGTCACGCGGCTGGTAATGCAGACGCGGGTAAAGCAAAGGTCGCTGTATGTGGTGCATGTCACGGTGCTGACGGTAATAGCGCTGCTCCAAACTTCCCGAAATTGGCTGGTCAGGGTGAAAAATACCTGTTGAAACAGTTAACTAACATCAAGAACGGTGAGCGTACTGTTCTAGAGATGACGGGCCTTTTGAGCGGTTTCAATGATCAGGATCTTGCGGATATCGCAGCTTACTTTGCTTCTCAAAACGGCACTGTAGGTTATGCAGATAAAGAAAAAGCTGCGATGGGTGAGCAAATCTACCGTGCAGGTATTGCAGACCGTGGTATCGCTGCATGTGCAGGTTGTCACTCTCCAACGGGTAAAGGTAATGCGCCGGCAGGTTTCCCGAAATTGGGTGGTCAGCACGCACCGTACACTGTTAAGCAGTTGAAAGATTTCCGCGATTCTAAGCGTGCCAATGATCCAAATGGCATGATGCGTGAGAACGTTTACACCATGCGTGACGACGAAATCGAAGCTGTTTCACAGTACATTCAGGGTCTTCACTAAGTTTAGTACCTGAATTCGCTTGATTTGAGTCAATAAAAGCTCAGATTCCTGAACCCCTTTTTTAAGGCAGTAAGGAACCAAATTTCAAGCAACGGATCTGAGAAAGGGGAGTCTTTGACTCCCCTTTTCTTTTGTCTGGATAACCGCTACATTGATCCTTCCGAACTGCTGGCCTATAGGTTTGTTTCCAGGGCAGGATTATATCAACGAATAGGAGTACCGAATGAAAGCCTTGATCACCTCTCTGATTACCGCGACGATGTTGTTGATGTCGCAACTTGTGACTGCTGAAAACTACATTGCTGGAAAAGATTATCAGGAAGTACCTTACGCTGTACCCACTCGCGATGAGAATAAAATCGAGGTGATTGAACTATTCTGGTATGGCTGTGGCCATTGCTTCAAGTTTGAGCCAATGGTGAACGCCTGGGCCAAAACTGTGGCGGATGATGTGGACTTCTATCAGCAGCCAGGTGATTTCGGTGGTTGGGCGCCTGAATCTCAGCTTCATTACACGATGGAAGCGCTGGGTGTTCTCGACAAAGGCCGTGAGTTGGTATTTAACGAATACCATGTTGTTCGTAACAAATTAAGAAGTGATGAGAAGCGTATTGCCTTCTTCAAAATGCTGGGAGTCTCTGCGGAAGACTATACTAAAGCATGGGAATCGTTCTCTGTGAAAAGTAAGGTCAATATGGCTCAGGCTCGTACCCGTAGCTATCGTGCAACCGGTGTACCGGCAATGGTGGTGAATGGTAAATATCGCATTGATACGCGTTCAGCCGGTAGTTTTGAGCGTATGTTGAAAGTGGTTGAGTTCTTGATCGAAAAAGAGCGTGCTGCTAAATAATTTGTGATCAGATCATGGCCTCCTGTATTGGTTATGCAGGAGGTTATAAGGAAAGGGACAGTCATGCTTGAGAAGGTCAGAAAACGGGTTGGGCAGCTCAAAGAAGCCGTTGATGAAATCCGTTCTTTGTCGGTCTATAAAGACGTAGCTGGCGCTCAGGTGGACTATCCTGTTCAAAAATACTTACCTGTCATCGAGGACGATGGTCTCGAACATTTACGATTGATTTCATTCAATATTCAGGTGGGTAATTCTGTTGGTCGCTATCTTCATTATCTGACCCGAAGCTGGCAGCACCTTCTCCCCTATTCCAATCGAATTGATAACATGGATCGCATCGCCGATGTGTTGTCTCATTTCGACATCGTGGCCCTGCAGGAAGCCGATGGCGGCAGCTTGCGAAGCGGCTTTGTCAATCAAGTGAAGTATCTCGCGGATCGCGGTCAGTTCAGCTTCTGGCATCAACAGCTCAATCGTAATTTCGGTATGTTAGCGCAACACGGAAATGGCGTGCTGAGCCGGATCGTTCCTCAGTCTGTAGATAACCATGTTTTACCCTCTTTGATTCCGGGACGGGGCGCGATGTTCATTGAATATCAAACCAATACCAAAGAGCCGTTGCTAGTGGTGATGATGCATCTCTCGTTGTCACAACGAGCGCAAATGAATCAGTTAGCGTATGTTCAGGAACGAGTGCAGGAGCATGAACATGTGGTGGTGATGGGGGATCTTAACTGTCACGCCGAGCGTCTGGTGGAAGAGTCACCACTGAAAGACAGTAATCTGGTGCTGGCGACTGACGGTATCAGTACTTTCCCTAGCTGGGCGCCTCAAAAGGGGTTGGACCACATTCTGATCAGTCCTAGTCTCAGAACTCACGCCATCGATGTGTTGGATCATCCTATCTCGGATCACCTGCCGGTGGCGATTGATGTTAGTTTGCCACAGGGAGTCAAACTGCTTGATCGAGGCTCGATGGTTAACTGAGACTCCATTTTTTCTATCAGGAAAAGCTCAGTCGACTCTTTAACTCTGCAAGTATCCGATTAGAGACTCTTGGCTGGTCAGTTTTTGTGGTTGATTAAGTCTTGTTGTTAGTACCTTCTGGTTGTTAGTACCTTCTGGTTGTTAGTACCTTCTGGTTGAGTAAGTAATCAGGCCAGTTGCTGATGCTGACTCAGTAGTGCAATCGGGAATTCACAGCTGAATTTACTGCCATACCCCAGGCGACTTTCAATACCTAAATGACCGTTGTGACGGATGATAATGTGCTTGGTGATTGCCAGCCCCAGTCCGGTACCGCCGGTATCTGATTTACGGCTTTCATCCACGCGATAAAAGCGTTCGGTCAAATGTGGAATGTGTTTCTGATCGATACCCGGACCATTATCAATGACTTCAATATGAATGCTGGTCCGATCAAGATAGCCTTTGATTTCAATGCGACCGCCACTTTGAGTGTATTTGACAGCATTGATGATCAGATTGCTGAAGGCGCTACGTAGTTCATCATAGCTGCCACTCATTTCAATCTCATTCTCACAGTTCAGAATGATCTGATGTTCACCATTGCTGTAAGTTCTCGCCTCTGCTGCAATGTTTTCCAGTAGATAGTTGAGGTTGACCGGTTGCTCTTCGAGGTTAATCTCGGTGGTCTCTAGTCGGGTCAGAATCAACAGGTCCTGTACCAGATCCTGCATACGTGTCGCTTGGGTCTGCATTTGATGAAAAATACGTAACCAGCGGTCGTTGTCGTCCGAGTAGTCGATGAGCGTCTCTAAGTAGCCGATCAGCACGGTTAGTGGCGTTTTCAGCTCATGACTTACATTGGCAATGAAGTCCTTACGCATGCGCTCTAAGTGCTCAATATGGGTAATGTCCCTGGCGGTGATCAAACGATCATCATTACCAAAGGGGGTTACCGAGATTTCCAACACCATGTTCGGATTGATCGGGCTGTTGATCACTAAAGGGGTGGCGTAATCTTCACTTTCAAAGTACTCAACGAAGTCCGGATCACGAATCAGATTGGTAATCTGTTGTCCGCCATCGTCGGGAGAGCGAAAGCCGAGTAATGATTCCGTGGAGCGGTTCCACCATTCCAGGGTGCCATCGTATTCCGCCATGATCACGGCGTCCTGAAGTGCCGCAGTGGACTGCTGAATACGATCGATGATGGTTTGCAGACGTCGCTTGCCGGATTGGTGTTCTTTTTCTTGGCGATAAATGGAGTCAAATAACTTACCCCATAAGCCTTCACTCAGGGGAAGTTTGTCGAGTTCCTGGTGTTGTAACCACGACTCCAAGCGAGACATTTGGCGCACGTTCCAAAGAACATACGCGGTGAGGCCAACAATAAGGCCAATCAGGGCATGGTCAAAGAAAAAACCAATGAACGTTGTAGCAAGAACTAACAACGTGACACGCTGCAATTCAATATACCAATTACTTAACACCAATTGTCCCCAACGACTACATATAGAGATAAGGGCAAACGATGTCAGTGGTTTACCCCGGAGGTAAGTAGCAGCTTAAACTATGCTGCCTTTGTCGAAAAGCGATACCCTGTTCCTCGAACTGTTTGAATCAGTCCATCATGACCTGTGACAGTGAGTGCTTTGCGTAGTCGACGAATGTGGACATCTACCGTACGTTCTTCCACATACACGTTACCTCCCCAGACGTGATCCAGCAGTTGGCTGCGAGAATAGGCACGTTCCTGGTGGGTCATAAAGAATTGCAATAGACGAAATTCGGTTGGCCCCATCTCAATGGAATCACCATGTGCAAGCACTCTGTGTGACACCGGGTCCAGTTCCAGACCATTAACGCTGACTGTTTCGTCCATGCCTTGTGGCGTGGTTCTGCGAAGCACCGCTTTAAGGCGTGCTACCAATTCACGAGGTGAAAAGGGTTTGGTGATGTAGTCATCCGCACCCGCTTCAAGACCTTGGATTTTGTTGTCTTCCTCACTTTTGGCCGTCAACATGATAATCGGCACATCTGTTGTGAGTTCGTCTTTCTTCAGGCGTCGCGCAAATTCAATTCCAGAAACGCCTGGCAACATCCAATCCAAAAGAATCAAATCTGGTTGTTGATCCACAATAAGAGAATGCGCTACCTGGGTATTTTCTGCTTCCAAGCAGTCATAACCAGCCATTTCGAGAGCAACCATGATCATTTCTCTGATCGGTGCCTCGTCATCAACAATTAGAACTTTTTTTCCCGCCATCACTTTTGCCTGTGTAGGGTTATGGTTATTCAAGAACAAATTTATAAGACAAGCGTATTAGAAGACAGTTTTGTTACAGAAGTATGACATTGTTTGGGTGCTTTGCACAAAATAGCGCCTACTAATTCGTACATTTCATGAAAAAGTAGGGCTTAAGATACGTTTGTGAGGACGGATTGCTTATTAGCGCAGGGCGTAATCCATCAAGATGCCGACAAATATACAGGCACCAACCCAGTGATTGTTCAGGAAGGCTTTAAAGCACATATCCCGGTCTCTGTGTTGGGTTAGGGTGTACTGGTAGACAAAGAGTCCTGCGGCCGCGATGAGTCCTAAATAAAAGCAGATACCGGCAGACAGCTGATTGGCTGCCAAGAGCATTGTGCAGAGTGCTTGAACCTGAAGGCTGACAATCGCAATGTTGTCCATTTCTCCGAATAAAATCGCGGTAGATTTAATCCCGATTTTAAGATCGTCATCGCGATCTACCATGGCGTATTGGGTGTCGTAGGCAATCGTCCATAATAGCGTAGCCACATACAGCAGCCAGGTAACTTCCGACACTGTGTTGGTTTCTGCGGTGAATGCCATAGGAACCGCCCAGCCAAAGGCGGCACCGAGAAATGCTTGTGGGAAATAGGTGTAACGTTTCATGAACGGGTACAGAGAGGCTAAAAATAATGCCCCGAACGACATGTAGATTGTTTCTACATTCGTAAATAGCACCAGTACAAAGGATACACCCACTAAAAAGGCGAACAGGTATAAGGCTTCTTTGGCGGAAACTCTGCCGGAAGTCAGGGGTCGATCCTTGGTACGTCGCACATGCAAATCAAAATCACGGTCTGCGTAGTCATTGATGACACAACCGGCAGAGCGCATACAAATAACACCCAGGGTAAAAATCAGCAGGTTTGAAATGTGAGGAATGCCTTCAGCGGCCACCCAGAGTGCCCATAAGGTTGGCCATAGCAATAATAGAATGCCAATGGGCTTATCCAGTCGCATTAAACGCGCGTAGTCTGGTAATTGTTGACGAATATGAGGGGCTATTTTTTCCATCATGTCCTATCTGTACTCCATTTCGTTCAGGGGAATACTAGGTGGATTATTTTGAAAAGACAACGGGCATGAAGGTCTCTGTTACCAGCAATGTTTTTCGGCTAGCGTTGCAGGTAAAAATGGATCGCCGTCCCCAGTATTCCTGATGGTCCTGGCGATAGCGTCCGATTTCAAACTGGCTGCGTCGATAACGGGGATTGCTGAACAACAAGTGGCCCAAAGGTTTATCTCCCAGGTAGCGCAACTGAAGATCAGGACCATTTAATGTACTTAACGGCACAGCACTACGAGCAGACACCCATACAGTGCCGTCTACGACCAGGTCTACTTCCCGAATCCAGGCAAAGTGGGCAGCACAGCCTAATGATTTTCTTTCATGTGGAAACAGCTTGGCAACGCCTTCATAGCGCACGTTGACTGAGAAGGAATGCTGGCTACATCGAATCAGGCGCTTGGTTAATGAGTCTTTGTTGAGCAACCAGTCGCGTTGTGAATTGGACCAACGGGAGGCGAATTTCCTATATGCTGATGTCCAATGATGTATGTAGAGAGGTGTTCCTGGCATATATATCGATTGCCGATCCATGAAGATATAGTACAAAGAAGAACGGATTATACTGACTTTTATAGAAATTATCCTTTGTAGGATTGTAGGACAAAAGTGAGTGAATTAGAATGCGCTTACCAATTCCTGGTGATATAGTGCGGTCACTGCTTAGTCAGTTCCCTACTCTTGATGTTTAAAATCAAGGTAGAATGCGCGGCACTGTATCTCATAGAACAACATAATTACTAGAAGTTTGAGGAAGCTATATGAAAAAGTGGCAATGTGTCGTGTGTGGCTGGGTATATGATGAAGAGCTTGGGTGCCCTGAAGAAGGGCTTGCACCAGGCACTCGCTGGGAAGATGTACCGGACGACTGGGAATGTCCAGATTGCGGAGTTGGTAAAGAAGACTTCGAAATGATTGAAATTGCTTAACCCGCTACCCTTGGTGCAATTTCAGACACAAAGGAATGTTGCCAAAAGCAACCAGTGTCTTACTTAAAGATCCTCCTTGGAATGAAGCCTAATTTGAGGCTTTGTTTTTTTCTAACTAAGGGTGACTCCATGACAGACAAGAAAGAATTGCCGATCGTAATCCTGGGTTCTGGCCTAGCAGGATACGGCGTTGCTAAAGAGTTTCGGAAATTAAATACCGAAACACCGCTGCTGATTATTACCAATGACGATGGGCGTTCCTATTCCAAGCCTATGTTATCGGCGGGCTTTACCAAAGAAAAAACGGCTGCTGCGCTGGCGATGGCGACAGCAGGCGACATGGCTACCCAATTAAAAGCGTCTATTCGTACTCAAGCGGAAGTAACCTCCATTGACCCTGACGCGCACACCATTTCATTGGGTGAAGACACCATTGAATATTGCAAGTTGGTTATTGCTACTGGTGCTAAACCTCATAAAGCGCCTATGGAAGGCGATGGCTGCGACCTGGTCTTCTCCGTTAATGATCTGGTGGACTACGATCGTTTCCGCCAAGCGGCAATAGGTAAGAAGAAGGTTGTTATTGTTGGTGCCGGGTTGATTGGTTGTGAGTTTGCAAATGATCTGCGTAACGGTGGCTATGAAGTCGATGTTATTGCACCAAGCCAAACGGTATTGCCTTCCATGCTTCCAGAGCAACCGGCTCAAGCGTTGAGACAAGGGCTTGAAGAAGCGGGTGTTCGTTTTCATCTTGGAGCACTGGCGAATCGTGTTATTAAGAATGAAGATGGCGTAAAAGTATGCCTTTCAAATGGTGAAGAAATTGAGGCTGATCTGGTGTTGTCTGCCATTGGTCTTACACCGCGCGTTGAATTGGCAGGTAAAGCCGGATTGGCGTACCGCAAAGGTATTCTTGTTGACCGTACCTTACAGACATCTGAACAAGACATTTATGCACTAGGTGATTGTGCCGAAGTTGATGGTTTAGTGTTGCTTTATGTGTTGCCTTTGATGGCATCAGCACGAGCATTGGCTAAGACATTGAATGATGACATTACCGAAGTTCAATATGGTGCCATGCCGGTAGTTGTGAAGACTCCAGCGTGCCCTACTGTGATTGCAACACCGACGAATCAGGACGGTGAATGGGTTGTTGAAGGTGAAGGTCAGGATCTTAGCTGTAAGTTCCTTGATGCGGACGGCAAGCTTAAAGGCTTTGTGCTGACCGGAGCAAAAGTGGTGGATAAGTTGGCTTTGTCCAAGGAATTGCCGCCTATGCTGGGATAATTACCAGAGCGAATTGTCCTGCCGAAAAAGGGAATATCTGTGTAAGATGTTCCCTTTTTTTATTGCAATATTCCCCTCTCAGCCCCATGGCTAGGCCATTTTTCTAATTTTTTCTGGCAATTGAATCTTTTTGTTCTAGGCTCTATACATTCCATTTGGAATGATGTGTAATCAGAAATACTTAATTGATTGATTAAGTGCTACTTTGATAACAATAAAGAAGGGAACATTATGCGTAAGCCAGAACTTGCAGCTGCGATTGCAGAATCTACTGGACTATCTAAAACTAAAGCAAATGAAGTACTTACTGCCTTGACCGATGAGATTACTCGCGCAGTGAGCGATGGTAATGCAGTTCAGTTGATTGGCTTCGGGACGTTTGAAACACGTCGCCGTAACGAGCGTACCGGTAAGAATCCACAGACAGGTGAAGCAATTAAGATTCCAGCAAGCAACTATGTTGCGTTCAAAGCAGGTAAAGCATTGAAAGAAGCTGTGAATTAATTCGCGGTCGAATTCAGAAAAAGCCGGGCATTTGCCCGGCTTTTTTGTTTATGAATGCTTTAATTCAGCACTGAGTCCTTTATATAAACTCAAACACATCAGTAGTAGCACGACAGTAAAAGGTAGCCCAGTGGTAATGGCGCCGGCCTGTAAGGCGCTCAGCGCTTCTTTACCGCCTCCGTACAACAGTGCAATCGCGATTGCCCCTTCCATTGATGCCCAGAACACGCGTTGTGGAACTGGCGGATCAAGCTTCCCGCCCGCTGTAATGCTGTCGATCACCAAAGAGCCCGAGTCTGATGAAGTAATAAAGAACACCAGCACCAGTACGATGGCAATGAAGGATGAAATGGTGGCCAGCGGTAGATTTTCCAACATCTGGAACATCGCCAGACTGACACTGCTGATACCGCCAGCTAATTGACCAACGTTATTCATGGTCTGTTCAAGAGCAGAACCACCAAATACGGACATCCACACGATGGTGACTGCCACAGGCACCAATAATACGGCGGAAATGAATTGACGAACGGTACGGCCTTTCGAGATACGGGCAATGAATAAGCCCACAAACGGTGACCAGGAAATCCACCACGCCCAGTAGAAGACCGTCCAGCCGTGGAAGAATTTATCATCGTCACGACCGATCCAATTACTTAGAGGTATAATATTTTCAAGGTAGCCTAAGCTGGTGGTTCCCATATAGCTCAAAATAGTCAGCGTTGGGCCAACGATCAGTACAAACAGTAATAAGGTCAGTGCTAGCAGCATATTGATGTTGCTCAGAACTTTAACCCCGCCTTCCAGGCCACGGACAACAGAGATAATGGCGACACTGGTCACCGCAACAATAATGAAGATCTGGGTGGTGATGGTGTCCGGTGTATCGAATAAGAAATGCAGGCCGCTTGATGCTTGTTGGGCACCCAAGCCGAGTGACGTTGCTAAACCGAAGATGGTGGCGAGTACTGCCAGGACATCGATTACATCACCGAGACGACCCCATACGCGTTCTCCAAACAAAGGATAGAAGGCGGATCGAATGGTCAATGGCATGCCTTTGTTGAACGCAAAGAACGCCAGTGAAAGACCGACAATGGCGTAGATGGCCCAAGGGTGAAAGCCCCAGTGGAACATGGTGGCTGCCATTGCCATGCCTGCCCCTTCAGGGGTTTTGGCATCCACGTTTAAAGGCGTTCCCCACCAGTCGGTGTAATAGGCGACTGGCTCTGCGACGCTCCAAAACATCAGGCCGATACCCATACCGGCAGCAAAGAGCATGGCGAACCAGGAGGTCACGGAGAATTCTGTTTCGGCGTTTTTGCCACCGATTTTAATTCGGCCTGTAGGTAACAGCATGATGGCAAAGCAGAAGAGGATGAAGAGATTACTGGCGGACATAAACAACCAGTCGAAGTTGTTTATGGAAAAGGATTTAGCCGATTCAAGCAGGCTTTTGGCTTCCGTGGGCATAAACAGCGTGCCCGCGACGAATAGGATGACCAAGAGTGCGCTGACAACAAACACAGGGTTATGGATATCAAATCCTAACACTTCTATGTTGTTCTCACCGATCTCATGGTCGGTTTCAAATTGATTGGACATGACTCCCCCGATGTTTAGTCTATTTATATAGTGTACTAAACAATTCAGTTCTATGCATTTATGTAGAGGGAGTCAGGCTTTTTTACGCAGAAGGCGTCAGGGTTTTAAACTCCTCCAAATCGTGAAGAGGAACCAGTGCCTCATCGGACAGCATGTAGTCTTTATAGGTATCAGAGCGCTTTAATGCTTCCTGGAGGTATTGGATGGCTTCTTCTTTACGATCGAGTGCCGTATAGGCACAAGCCAGTTGATAAAAGGCGTGTCCGTTTTCCGGATCGATGGCTAATGCCTGATGACAGAGATTTGCGGCCCATTGGGGTTCGTTTAGCTCCAGAACGGCATCGGCCTTATAGGTAATGGCTTCGCAGTCTTCGGGTTTAAGCTTCAGGATTTGGTCATAGATGGAGATCTTATTGTGAATATTGTTATCTTGACCGGCTCTTAGCCACAAGGATTGAATTTCCTGAGTGAGTTCAATCTCGGCCTTGTTTTCCTTGATGTGGCGGGTTTTTTGGTTCAATTGCTTCTCGATGTAATACAAACGCTCTTCGTATTGTTTCACCAATTTGGCAATTTCTTCGTCCGCTAGGGAATGCACCTTGTCTTTGATCTCACGAATCGAGTTCCAGCCGACCAGAACAAGTACGGAACTGGCTGCCGCGATGAGGTAAAAGAAATAGGTAACGGTGTCGGTGGCGTAAGTCACGCCCCGATCAATCGAGTTGATTTCCCGATCGACGATTTGTTGAATTAACTCAGCCTTTTGTGCGCTGAGATCCACCCGCAATTGTTTCAGCTCATCCAATACATAGCGCTCAATGAATGGGCTGTAGAGTGGCTTTTCCAGCGATTCAACGGTTTCCTTCAAGGCTTGTTGCTGGTCTTGTTGCTGGTTTTGTTGGCTGTCCTGACGATTGGCTTGATGTTCCGGGGGTTGATCAGGTGTTGGGGCAGGGGCGGTCTCTGGGAGCGCCGGATTGGCGCTTCCCAGAGTAGAGATAATGAGCGTTAAGGTAAAAGCTATGATGCGAGGCATATGGCCTGTCCGTGGTCGTGAATTTCTACCAGTCGACTGTGAAGGGCCTGAATGGCTTTGTCGTAATCGGATTCGTTCAGAATGAATTGCATATCGACCTGCCTCATGGATTGATGCATCGCCAGCACCGAAATGTCTTGTTCAGCCAATGCATTAACGGCTTGAGCAAGAATGCCTGGTACTTGCATATCGCTGCCTATAGCTGAAACTATAGCAATCTTTTGCTGATTGATTTCGGCATCGGCGAACTCTTCTTGTAATGTTTTAACAATTCGCTTCACGGTTTTCAAATTAGTGGAGACATAATGGGTGATGGTGTTGGCGTTGATGTCCTTAGCCACCAGACCAGCTTTGAAGCGCTCTAGAACACTCAAGATACGGGTGTCGTAGTCGGCTAGATTGCCCGCCATGTCTTGGTCGAAGAGTTCAATGCCATATACGCCTTTACAGCCGGCGATGATTTCAACACGAGGAATGTCACTGACATAATCGCTGGTGATCAGTGTCCCGGTGTGTTCCGGTTCAAAGGTGTTTTTTACCCTAAGCGGAATATCGTTTTGGCGTAACCCTTTTGCAGCTTTCGGATGAATGGCTTCCATTCCTAGGTTAGCCAGTTGATCGGCGACGTCGTAGTTGGTGCGACCAATCGGTACCGCATTTTGCTCGCCCACTAAGCGAGGGTCGGCGCTACTGAGGTGGAATTCTTTGTGAATGATGGCTTCGGCCGCTTGCGTGACGACGGCGATACGACTGAAGGTCATTTCGCTGTAGCCTCGGTCAAAGGTCGACATTAAGCCAGTTTCAGAATGTGCGTAACCGGTTACGATAGGCAGTTCTTTGGTGAGATCAATCCCTGTGAAAGCTGCTGCAATGCGTTCATCCAGATCAACTTGTTTGTCGCTGTCCCAGCCGGTGAGATCAACAAATCGGGCATTAAAGCCGTCTTCCTGAAGCAAGTGTGCCATGTTCCAGGCGCTGTGTGCTTCGCCGATGCTGGCAAGCATTTCTCGTACGGTTGTCAGGTGCTCACTGAGTGAAAAGTGGCCATGCTGACAGAGGGTTTGCAGATTGCTCAGACATTCTCGGACATCAGAGATCCGACTTTCAATAAATGCATTCGCAGTCTGACGCAATTGAGGATTGATGAATAAATCCTGATTGATGGCAATCAGTTGGTACTGAAGGGTTTCCAGTTGGTCGAGCCAGTTGTTGTCATTAATGCTGTCGGCAAATAAGGCATAGATTCCTGGTTGACCGGTTTTCTTGTGTTCCAGCAACTTGTCGGTGATGCCGCCGTACGCCGAGACCACAAAAATACGACCATAAGGTGAATCCGATCCGTGCTTCTTGATGATGTTGTCACGCACGGCCGAATAATCGCTCATCGAAGTGCCGCCAATTTTTTCTACACTGTGTTGATTCATTGTTCACCTGTTTGTTCTGTGCATGCCAGTTCGATGCACTTTTGTTCTATGCACGACTCACAGCAACGGTTTGCCGGAGCGGACTTTAACTTGTACATGTCTATGGGGCTGCCGCACTGTTCACAGCGGCCAGCCTGATCGGTCTCAAGCCACACCAGAGATTGAGTCAATTCCAAAATCTCAAGTTGTGCGGTTTCGATGACTTTTTCTTCGACGCTTTGTCGCTCCTCTTTGGGAGACAAAGGCCAGCCTTGTTCAGGTTGGATCTGGCCAGCAGACTGAATGTTTTCGTTAATAAGCGCCTGTAAAAACTCAATCCTGAGCTCGATCAACTCCCTTAATTCATTGTGTTCGTTGGTTGTCATGGGAACCTCTACGGGATCGGGCGAATCGACCTCCTGGCTGCCAGAAACTCTGGGCGTGGAGGCGCTTCGTCAAACGGAGCAACCACTTTGTTGCTCAGTGCGTTGTAGACAAAAAACACATTGGATCTTGGGTGTGGCGAAATATTACTGTTTGATCCATGCAACGTATTGCTGTCAAACAGAATAAGACTGCCTGGTTGGCTGAGTGCCTGCACCATACCATATTGACTGACCAACCCCGAAATATTGGCGGGGTTCGGAATGCCTATTTGCTGCTCTTTAAGGGAGTCAATGTAATGGTGGGCAGGTGTTTGTTCGGTACAGCTGAGATAATGATGATGGGATCTCGGAACAAACATCAGTGGGCCGTTGGTTGACGTGTTTTCGGTCAGTGGAATCGACATACTTAATGCACGCATTCTGGGCATGCCGTCTTCAGTGTGCCAGGTTTCAAAATCCGAATGCCAGTTGAAGCCGTTTCCGTTGAAGCCGGGTTTGTAATTCACCCGGGACTGGTGAATGTAGATGTCATCGTTCAGTAGGTAGCGTGCTAATTCAATCAGGCGTGGATCTTCACTGAGCTCTTCGAAGCGTTTACTGAGAATATGCACTTCGAAAATAGAACGGACGTCCTGTTGGTCTTTTTCCAGAATGAATCGGTTATCAGCTGTCCGGGTGGAGAGTGAGCAAAGGTGATTGAGTTCATTCTTAAAGTCAGTGATCTCTTCGGGTGGAAATACATTCTTGATGATCAGGAAGCCGTTCTGTTGATAAAACTGAATGTCCTCACGGGAAATTGGAGGACGAACGGCATCATCAGAATATACACAAGGGTCTTGTCGTGGAATGATCTTCGCTGGTTGCCCTTTACGTGAAGGGTAAAGATCAAGATTAGAGTTCAGGGGGCTGAGCTCTGTGACAGACATAAAAATAATATCTCCTATGGTATGGTTTGGTTTGGTTTGGTTTGGTTTGTGTTGTGTTGGTATGGATCTCAATTCTTCCAGACTGATCGTCGTGGCTGACAGTAAAACCTAGTCGATGGTTTCTGCGGTCAGCTCGTAAGCGCCTTCTGCGTTATGGACTTCCTTGCCGTTCAGTGGCGGATTAAAGACGCAGGCCATTTTCATTTCAGAGAAAGCACGCAAAATGTGTTTGTCGTTCTTGTCCAGAATGTAAATCGTCCCTGGTGAAATCGGGTATACCTTGCCATCGGCGAGGGTCTCTACTTCTCCTTCCCCGGACATACAGAACACCGATTCCAGATGATTCTGATAGTGCATTTGGAAATCCGCACCTTTATAAATGGTGGTGATGTGGAATGAGAAGCCCATGTTGTCATCCTTCAATAACAAACGGGTGCTGTCCCAATTACCTTTTGGGTCTTTAATGAAACGGTTGTTTTGTTCTGCTTCTTGTAATGTTCGTACAATCATAATGTTCTTTTCATATCGAGATTAAAGTGAGTCACTGCCTGGTGGGTAACCCATTCGGCAGTGATTTACTTGATTTAAGGGGAGGAAGAGAATCAGGCCGCGTTGGTATTGTGGCTCTGATCGAAGTAATCGTACTCTTCAGGAATTGAATCCTCTTTCGCACACACCTCTTTAATGGCTTGCTCAACGATGTCGATGCCTTTCTTGAGGTCTTCATCGCTGATGATCAGCGGGCAAAGGAATTTCACAATGTGATCGTCGGCACCACTGGTCTCAATGATCAGGTTGCTTTGGAAGCACTTTTTGGTGATTTTGCTGGCCAGCTCGCCGTTGACGCAGTTAATGCCACGGAACATGCCTCGACCTTTTGCAGTGAAATTGCCTTCACCGTATTGGGAGGCGATGGCTTCAAGGCGTTGACCTATGTATTCGCCCTTGCGCTTAATTTCTTTCGAGAACGTGTCGTCCGCCCAGTAATGATCCAGGGCTTCTTTGGCCGTAACGAAGGCGAGGTTATTACCACGGAAAGTCCCGTTATGTTCGCCCGGTTTCCATTGATCAATTTCCGGTTTCATCAGTACTACGGCAAACGGTAAGCCGTAACCACCCAGTGATTTAGAGAGTGTGATGATGTCCGGCTCGATACCAGCTTCTTCAAAGCTAAAGTAATCGCCGGTTCGACCACAACCCGCCTGAATGTCATCAACAATAAGCAGGATGCCATGCTTACGACAGACCGTTTGAAGGTTTTGAAGCCATTCGACGCTTGCCGCATTGATACCACCTTCGCCCTGAACCGTTTCAACAATTACGGCCGCAGGCGAGTTAATGCCACTGCTGGAATCGCTTAGTACTTTATCCAGGTAGGCAGTGGTGTCGATGTCTTCGCCCAGATAACCGTCATATGGCATGCGATGTACACCGTTGAGGCTCACACCTGCGGCATTACGGTGATGAGAGTTACCGGTTGCAGCCAGTGAACCCAGGCTCACGCCGTGGAATCCGTTGGTAAAGGTGACAATGTTGGATTGACCGGTCACGTTACGGGCAATTTTCATCGCCGCTTCCACGGCATTGGTGCCTGTCGGACCGGTAAATTGAACGACGTATTCCATGCCGCGTGGCTTCAGAATGCGTTCATTAAAGGTTTCCAGGAACTCACCTTTTGCCTTGGTGTGCATATCCAAACCGTGGCTGATGCCGTCGTTTTGGATGTAGTTAATTAGCGCATCTTTGAACTTAGGGTTGTTGTGCCCATAATTCAGTGTTCCGGCGCCGGCCAGGAAGTCCAGGTATTGATTGCCCTCTTCGTCCCACATGTGTACGCCTTGTGCACGGTTAAAAACTCGTGGAAAAGAACGTGCGTAACTTTGTACTTCTGACTCAATCTCATCAAAAATCTTCATTTCTTAACTCCTTGGAGTGTCTTGATTCTGTTCAACTGCTTATGAATTCAGTGTCGCAACGTGTTCGGTTTGAAACGGCCCGATATGGACCAGGTGTTCCGTGTCGTGCTCGTTGTTCAGGTGACGAGCGCGATCAAATAAAACGGATCTCTCAAGCGGAGCGTTGAGTTCTCGTGCCAGACGTTCGAATAATTTCCAGGAGCCGGTATTCGACGCTGTGATTGATGTTTCGAGATGACTGATGTGAATACATTGCGGTCGTTGCAAGATGTGATTCAGCATCTTGGATGCCAGGCCAATGCCTCTTGCAGATGATGCAACGGCAACTTGCCAGATGAATAAGGTGTCAGGTCGTTGCGGGATGATGTAGCCGGAAATAAACCCAACCAGTTTTGAATTGTAGGTGGCAGCGACAGAGGTCGCAGCAAAGTGATGACTTTGTAATAGATTGCAGTACATGGAGTTTGTATCGAGTGGCGGACACTCAGAAACAAGCTTGTGTACGAGAGCACCCTGTTCTGCATTAGGTGCTTCAAGCGTAATGTTATCGATTTCCATTTTTATATGTCAAATATTTAGATTTCTAAATATTTAAATCCTGTGTTTTTGAAGAATTCGCGATATATTGTATGTAATTTACACTATTATGTCTAATTTGCTCGGATTTAGTGCAAATATAGTCGTAATTTTGATAAATTTCATTCGGGTTATAAATATTGTGTACTAAGTAAAATTAAGAAGTATAAGATTTATTAAGCATGAAAATGCTTATGATTGAAGGTTTTTATTTGTAGGTTTGTGGTTGAAATTTTATGGCTGAAAATAATTCTGATGGGCAATGGCTCAGCTTTATCATTGCTGATGAATGCTATGTGCATGATGTGACTTACATTAAAAGCATTGTGTTGTATGACGTACCGCAGGAAGTGCCGGGTGCGATTGATGGCATGGAAGGCATTCTCAATGTCCGTGGTGAGGCGATTTCCATTTTCTCCGGTCGACGTGTGTTGGGGATTCCAGCTGGTGAACCGAATGATCAGTGGCGGATTATTTTGTTCGACTACCCTGGCGGCAGTTTTGGCATCATCGTGGATGCTGTGGATTCATTGGTGAACTTCTCTGAGCGTGATATCGACAGAAATTCCCAACAATCTGAATCTGAACTTATACAGGGAACGATTCATTTTGATCAGCGGCTGATGATTGTTCTGGATTGTGGCAAAGCCTGTGTTCGTTGGTTAAATGAATAGGGCGCAATCCGTTATGGGCGGATCTGGGGGAATTGATTGTTTTTTACTTACCTCGGTAAATGGCTGAGGTATACTTCGTGAAACTAGAGAGAAGCGCTGTTTCAGAGGTTAATGAGTTGAAAAACATTGACGAAGTGTTGGTGGCACTGCGCCGTGTCATACGAGCAACGGATTTACATTCCAAGTATTTGTCCAAGACAACAGGTCTTACCGCCCCCCAGATTTTATTGCTGCAATCAATTCGCGATAAGGGTCAGGTGACGATCGGTGAGTTAGCGGCGGAAGTCAGTTTGAGTCAGGCAACGGTTACTACGATTTTGGATCGCCTGGAGAAGCGAAATTTCATCTATCGTGAACGTTCATCCACTGATAAACGTAAAGTGCATGCCTTTCTGACCGATCAGGGCAGCGAAGTGCTGAAAGATGCTCCGACCCCTCTGCAAGAAAGTTTTGCCAAGCAATTCAACGATCTTCATGAGTGGGAACAGACAATGATTATTGCTTCCCTGCAGCGAGTTGCATTCATGATGGATGCACAACACATCGATGCGTCTCCGGTATTGGATGTAGGAACCCTGGATCGCCAGATCACCAATCAAGATAAAATAGACGCTTTCGAATCTAAGTAATGCCTCAATGATCTTCGCGCAATGGATGCACCGACGTTGGCTGTTGATTTTTTCCCGGTTATTTTGGCTGGTGTTGGTCTCGGTTGTCTGGTCTTCGCCTTCGGTGTCGTTTGCCGGGACTGACTGTGATCGGTTATGCAAAGCGCAATGGGCGGTTCGTTTGTCGCCCAGTCCTGCCATTGTTGACCAGTTTGGTGTGCAAATGGAGGCTTGGGCAAGCCTGTTAATGGAGATCAGTGATGCGCCCACCTACCTCACTTATATGGACAGCTATCAGTTGATGGCGGCCAAAGACTTGAGTCAGTATGGTGCCCGTTACCTGAGGCGAAAGTTGAGGGGTAAAGAGCTGACGGAGTTATTTGACCATCTGAAAGACCAACAGGCGAAAGGGTTGGCAAAACAATTGAGTAACACGCTGACCGCTGATGAGGCGGAGGTCGATGCCTACATTCGGAAGTTGATGTGGGTTCGGATGCGTGAGGCGCGACGCTATCTGATTCGCCGGTTGGATGAGGTCTATGGCTTGTCCCGTCTTAGTTATCTGTTGCGCTATGAGAGTCGGGAGTTTGTTGGACAGTACATGCTTCAGCAAGCCGAACGCTGGAGTGTTGGTGTCGACCGCGCGGAACTTAAGTCCTTTCAGGATCAGATCAACGAATGGTTGATGTCAGAGATTGATGTCGACCCTAGTCAGTTTCAAACCAAGAATTATCATCAAGTGATCAGTCGATTAACCTATGTGCTGCGTAACGTCAGTGATCAGGAATTGAGAGAGGCCATTTCGTATTATCAGCACCCGAATTATCAGGTCATGCTGGAGCTTATTGAGAAGGCGTGGACTCTTCACTTTCAGCGTTTGAGGGTAAAAAACAGCCTTTCTGACCAAGACTCACCAGTTCAGTAAGTACTTCGCAGAAGTGCTCCAACTTTTCCTGACCAAATTTATCGAGCATGTGCTCATTAAACTGATCCAGCATCGGCTGGACTCGTGCTAACGCGTATCGCCCTTCCTCGGTAAGATGCAGAGTAAAGGCTCGCTTATCGACTTCTGAACGCTGCTTTTCGATAAGCCCTTTTTTGGCGAGACGCTCAACCATACCGGTGATAGCCGAGGTGTCGAGTCGCAGTCCTTTGGCCATGTCTTTCTGCTGACAACCGTCGTGCTTTTCCAAATAGAATAAGGCGCCAGCCTGTGGGCCGGAAATACCGGAGACCTGCATTAAGGCGCGGTCTACCTGTAGGCTCATCTTGTGTTGAGCCTGACTCAGTAAGAAATAAATACGTTTATCGTTTGCCATGAAGGGGTTAACTGACTCGTGATACTGCTGGGTCGAAATTGATAATGGATTATATGTTACCGAGCTTGCAGGAAGCTCAGCAACACAACGATCCGGTTGCTTCATGAGTATTACTTCATAAGTACTACTTCATGAGAGCTTGGGCCATATTCTTCAGATCGTTACTGGATTCAATGACCTTCTCAATGATTTCGTCTACATTCTCTGCTTTGAGGCCCAGTCTATCATAGAGCTCGGGTGGCACATAACCAGACGCCGCATTTCCGATGCCCCGCTCTTTCAATTTGGCTTTAGCCAGATAAATCAGATTGGCGTAAGCATGGAATTTTCCATCGTAGTTCGGGTCCAGTTGGTGTTTCAGGCCACAGCAAATTTCTTCCGGCATTTGCCAGTAATTCATCAGCCAGCTGCCAATCTGGTAACGGTTCACGTTCACTACTTTGTCATCAATGGCCACGTCAGGCAGGTGGCGGTTGACCTCCAGGTGACGGCACAGTTTTTCAAAGTGTGGTGGGAAAACATAGGCCAACACCAAATAGCCAATCTCATGCAACAAGCCAGAGAGGTAACTTAGACCGAACGACGGGCGTTTCTCACGAGGAATCGCGGTAACTAAACCACCGATGCAAGCAGCCACAAACACCGACTCGTACCAGAACGGGGTGTAGCCATTTGGTCCGTCTTTCGGCATCGGTAGGGTTTTGCCTAATGACAAGCCGAGCGACAGGTTCAGTACCATGTCGAAGCCCAGTACGCGCATACAGGCATCATGAACAGATCTTACTGTCCCCGGCGGGTTATAAATCGGTGACGAGGCCCAGCTGACGATTTGTGCCGCCAAACTTGGATCGGTTTCGATAATGCCGGTCAGCTTATCAATGTCTGCACTCGGATCGGTTCTCAAGCGGATAATTTGCTGAGCCGACGTTGGCAGGGGTGGGATTTCCATTGTTTCTTCCAGTCGTTGCTTCATTCGCGTTGGATTGAAGGCAACTACAGCATTTTGAATGCTGGCGCGATCCTGATCTGTGGTGGTGTTTTGGATACCACAGTTACGGATGTCTACTTGAGCGGTAATTTCTTCCGGACGGGCTTTCGGGCACAGCTTCATAAAGTCCCGGGTGTCGAGGCGAATCCAGTTGTTGTCTTTACCGGATTCAATGTACAGATACGGTAGCTCAAGTAGGCTTTTATCAATAATGACTTCAAGGCGTGTCAAGGCTGGCACAGCGGGCAGCGTTTCAACATTGATGGTCTGACAGATCCGGGTAATGGTGTCTTGCTTGGAGGGCGTCAGCGCACGGCCTGTTGCATTATTTAACAGTGTGAGGTCGAGAAAACTGTTGTATGGGGTAATGACCTGAACCTTGCCAATCTGATCGCCTAGTATGGTCGAGCGAGTACAATGGCGTAAAACTTGGTCTTCTTGAGTGAATCCATCGAGATTTTGTAATTCTTCTTCGATTGTGTATTCAATCTGATTCTTGGTAAGTAACAGCTTTAATGAGGCTGCAATTGACATATAAGCTCCAGCAAACAACGTCTTATGATCAACACCTGATCAAAAAAATAACTTACCTTAGTTTAGACCAAATCTTCAATTAGTTTTGGCTGGTATCGGTGATTATTCGCTGGATCTGCGTTTTTAGTTGCTGAATCGTCTCTTCAACGCGACGATTTTGCTCTTGAAAGGGGATATCCGATGGTGTGGTTTTCTGCAACTCGCCAATCAGTACGGTAAGTTCATTCACTAAGGCATGAACAGAGACAAAGTCAGTCGCATTGATGGACATCGGTGTAGATGCTTCTGACACCTGTTCTTTCAAGGCCGTCAGTTGCGTGGTGATGATGTCATTAACCTGGTGGGTGGCCGATAGCAGTTGCTTGATGTGACTTTCGACCGTTTGTGCCGCTTCGTGAGATTTATACGCCAGTTTGCGTACTTCATCGGCTACTACTGCAAAGCCCCGCCCTTGATCGCCTGCGCGTGCCGCTTCAATGGCGGCATTTAAAGCCAGCAGATTGGTTTGATCAGCGATTTCCTGAATGGTTTTAAGCTCGGTTTCCATGCCGGAGGTGGGTTCCAGAATCTGGTTCCAGGTATCGGAAAAGTCCATCTCGGTAACGCGTGAGCGCAGTGCCTGGATATAACCATCCTGCTCGGCTTCCCGTTCAGCCTGTTGGCTAAGCAGGTTTTGTTGTTCTGTTTCTATGCGAGTGATGTCCTCTGACAGCAGTGTTAAGGTGCGTTTGAGGTCTTGCTGCGCTTTCTGAAGTATGACCTGAGGCGTACTGTTTAACTCAGCGGCAGACACCGATTGTTGTTCTTCAAGTTGATCAACCAGTGATGCCAAATTATCGAGAGCTTCCTCTGTGACCACTGGTTCTGGGGGGGCTATAGAAACGGCGGTTGCTGTGCTCAATGTTTCATGGTCGTTAACTGCCGGGAATCGACTTCGATTGATTAGCCACAGAGCCACTATGATGGTAATCAGAGTGGCCATCAGACTGATTAACCAGGTCCAGACATTGGTATCGGCGCTAATCGGTTGCGGTTGGTGGTTTGCGGTCAGATCTACATTCCAGGTATTAAAAAAACGAACGCTGTTTGAAGCTGCATTCTCTGCAAGAGTTAGCTGGTACTGAGTGTCAGGCATGGGATGCGTTGAAATGGCGTTGGTCAAAGCGGTCATTGAAAAACTTAATGCAATGTAACCGAGGGTCTGACGATCCTGTTCCAACTTGGTCAGAATAAACGCTTGAGGCTGATTTCCTGCTGGCAGATAGTCGCCGAACGGAATGTTATGTACCTTCAAATTACTGTGTTTTTTGAGTCGTGTCTGTACATAATCGGCCAGATTGTTTTGCGCGGTGGTGACAGTCGAAAGATTCGTCCCCAGGTCGATGCGTTTGCTGGCGGAATAAATCACCCGCATGTTCTTGTTGATCAGCAATACGTCACTGGCACCGCTGAGTTTCACCATGCGTTCAAAGGCCGGATGGAAGGTACGATGAACTTTGTCGTAATCATCGCTGCCGCTGGGACCTTCGAAGCTCATAGCTTCTTTGGGTGGATAGATATTCCCGGCGAGGTAACGAATCTGTAATTGCTGGCCTACGTCATCCAGTGAGCTAAGCCATTGACCCGAGGAAACACTGGCGCTGCTGAACAGCGATGCTTTTTCTCGGCGATAAAAGGCATCCAAATGCTGGTCTTCACTGAGCTTCATATTTCTGAGAAACGATACGCCCATTTCAAAATGGGTGAAGGCATCTTGAGTCCAGCTTTGGTCGCTCAGTTCGGCAAGTGTTTGGGAGTAACGATTGAGTTGATCGGAGACTTGCTGAGTGATCAATTGATCGAAATGTGCACGTTCTTTCTGTTTACTCTGCTCAAGTTGTTCGGCAACAAACGTTGACTGGAAATGATTAATCGCCGTCGCTGAGATCGCTGCCGCAATCAGCATAACAATCGCAAGAATAAAGCTAATGCGCCAGCGTTCGGTCATATACAGTTCACAACCCAAAGAGTATCTAATTCGTCAGAAATTAAGTTTAGCTTGTTAATTCAGTGGTTTAGACGTTATCGGCCATCTAGGCGCGAAAGTTTAATGAAATGTCTGAAAGAAAAGTGTAGTTCAAGAGTAATGTTTTGTAGCGAGGGGAGGTCAGAGCACTGCCGGGCAGTTGCGCTCTTAGGCGAAGCTCAGGGCTAAGGTGGATTGCACCTTGGCCCTGCATCGCGTTGATTTGTTTGGCTGTCAGGCGCTGATGCGCGATATGTTCTGTATGAAACTTATTGCGCGTCTAAGGCTTGGCGTTGAACAGCGATGATTTCGCTGATGCCTTTCTTCGCCAGTTCCAACATAGCGGTTAACTCTTCAGGACGGAACGGCTCGCCTTCGGCGGTGCCCTGAATCTCAACAAAACCACCGTCTTCCGCCATGATCACATTCAAGTCGGTTTCCGCGTTTGAATCTTCCGGATAATCCAAATCCAATACTGCGTGCTCATTGTAGATCCCCACAGACACGGCGGCGATCATTTGCTTGATCGGGTTCTTCTTGATCATGCCTTCTTTCAGCATGTGGTTAACAGCGTCCATCATCGCCACACATGCACCAGTGATGGATGCTGTACGGGTGCCGCCGTCGGCCTGAATAACATCACAATCGATGGTGATGGAGTTTTCGCCCAAGGCTTCAAGATCGACTGCTGCACGAAGCGAACGACCGATCAAACGAGAAATTTCAACCGTACGACCGCTTTGCTTGCCTTTCGCCGCTTCACGCATCATGCGGCTGCCGGTAGAACGTGGCAACATGCCGTATTCTGCGGTAACCCAGCCTTGGCCCTGACCTTTCAGGAAGCCAGGAACGCGAGATTCCACGCTGGCGTTACAGATAACTTTGGTGTCCCCGAACTCAACCAAAACAGAGCCTTCCGCGTGACGGGTAAAGTTACGAGTGATTTTGATGTCTCTCAATTGGTCGGTAGAACGTCCGCTTGGGCGCATAGTGAATTCCTATAGTTGACTAAAATGAATCGATGAAAAGCGAAGCATTATAACATTGACCTGAAGTGTTGCCAGAAAAGCGCTACAATTCAGCTCACACTTTCTCCCTGATCTACTTATTTCCGGATCAGGGCGCTACGAATTATTGCTCGGAGTCGATCCACCGGATGAGATCCGACTCAGGTAAACACATTGGGAATCACTATGATACGCAGTATGACCGCCTTTGCTCGTGCCGAAGGCACCTTTGACTGGGGGACGCTGACTTGGGAACTAAAGTCGGTGAACCATCGTTATCTGGAAGTTTATCCAAAACTGGCGGAAGGCTATCGCGATTTGGAACAAGTGGTTCGTGAAACCGTAAGAAAGAACCTCAATCGAGGGAAGGTTGAGCTGCAATTAAAGGTTCAAACCAATGTGGATGCCAGTGCGGCTATTGAAGTGGACAGCGAACGGGCACAAGAAGTGATTAATGCCCTCTCCAAAATCAATGAGATGATGGACAAGCCGGGGTCGATCAGTCCTTCCGTGATTCTTAACTGGCCGGGCGTTCAGGTACTGCCGGAGCTGGATCGCAAAGCCATTCTGAACGATGCCGCGCAGGTGCTGAAAACGGCGTTGAATGAATTGACCGAAACCCGAGCTCGTGAAGGTGCGGAGCTGAAAACCTTCATTAAAACCCGTCTCGACAGTGTCTCTGACATCACCGCGCAAGTACGCGTCAAATTACCCGAGATTTTGCAAAAGCAACGCGAAAACCTGCAAGACAAACTCAATGAATTATCTGGCGAACTAGACAACCAGCGAGTCGAGCAAGAGATCGTTTTGTTGGCCCAAAAAGCCGATGTCGATGAAGAAGTAGATCGCCTCGACGCACACGTTGCGGAAGTCAGCCGTGTGCTGGATCAAAAAGGTCCGGTGGGACGTCGTCTGGATTTCTTGATGCAGGAAATGAATCGCGAAGCCAATACGCTTTCATCTAAGTCTATCGTCACCGAAACCACCCAATGCGCGGTGGAATTGAAGGTGTTGATCGAGCAGATGAGAGAGCAGATTCAGAATATTGAGTGATATCTACTTTAGTCTATGCTTGTATTTAAGTTATTGATTTTAAATGATTTAATTTGGTTTTAATTCTATCGGAGTCTATTGGGTTTTATCTGTTTCTATGAATTAATGGTGGGTATAGTGGTGGGTTTTTGTGTGATATGCTTTATTTAATTGGTGGGTATAATTAAATGAGCAAGAGTTACATAAATGGGAAAGCTAACTACTAAGGAAATAAACGCTAAGGCTAAAGGTGAGCCAGGACGTTTTGCGGATGGTGACGGGCTTTATTTCGTTGTCCCTAAGTCAGGCAAACCCTATTGGATGCTTCGCTATACATCCAACAAGAAACGGAAAGAAATGACGCTTGGTAAGCTAATGGATCTATCATTAGCTGAAGCTAGGCTAGAAGCTGCTACGCAGAAAAAACAGCTTAGAGATGGTGCTGACCCTCTCCTACTCAAAAGACGCTCTGATCAAGCTAAGATCTCTACTGTTGATGATCTTTTTGCTGATTGGCATAAAGGCTTGGTCAAGCGACTTAAATACCCCACTATTCCTGAGCGCATCTACCGTAAAGATATAGCGCCTGTAATAGGCGATTCAAAAGTTAGCTCCATTTCCCCAAGAGATATTCGAGAGATCATCCAGAGAGTGGTTGATAGTGGCCGCCCTACGGTTGCTAACGACACACTTATGTACTGTAAGCAGCTATTTAATCACGGCATAAAGCTAGATGTTGTTAACTCTAACCCTGCTGCTGCATTTTCTGTTGATGATGCTGGTGGTATGGAAAAAAGCAAGAGTAGAGCCCTATCCATAGATGAGCTTAAAGCGGTGTTTAAAATCTTTAGGGAGAACAGCGACAGCTTTACTCGTGATAATTATCTGGCGTGTGCTCTACTGGTGTTGTTGGGGGTAAGGAAAGGTGAGCTTACAGAAGCACCTTGGTCTGAGTTCGATCTTCAGGAAGGCGTTTGGTCGTTGCCTGCGGAAAGAAGTAAGTCGGGGGTGGGTATTGATATTCCGCTGCCTGAACTAGCTGTTAAATGGCTTAAGGAATTACAGGTCAGAGCTTGTGGTTCGGACTATGTCTTCCCTAATAGACGAAGCAGTAAGAGGCCTTATATGGGGTCTGATACCCTGAACAGAGCTATTACCAAGCTATTTGGGCATGAAGCAGGCAAGGACAAGCAGCCGCCCAATATGATGGGGGATATAGAGCACTTTACTGTCCATGATCTTCGTCGTACTTGTCGTACCTTACTTGCGGCACAAGGAACGCCCGGCCATGTGGCCGAGCGCTGCTTGAATCATAAGCTTAAAGGTGTTGAAGGTATCTATGATCGTTATGATTATTTTGAGGAGCGTAAAGAGGCTCTTTTGAGAATGTCTGAGTTATTTCATCGGGTTTTGCCTGAGGTTATTGATTTAGGGGGAGTAGAAAAGTGAAACAGTGGGTACATAGAAAGAGCTTAGTAATATTTTGGTTAACGCTATCCTCATATCTGATTACTCTGTTTTTTGCTTCTTATGTTGGTGTGTATCTTACATATGTGGCGGTACCTGTAATAGTAGTAACTGGTTCCCTTGCCTGGTTCTCTAGGTCTAATGAATATTCTAATTTTATAGGGGAGATTGAAGAGGAGTTGCAGATCGATAAAATTAATGGACTGCTGAAAAAGAAAGAGGACGTAAACAGCCTCGATATATCTAATGAAGAGAAGTTGGAGTTAAAAGCAATGCTTGATGCAAAGATACAAGTATTAGTTTCGGGTTCTAAAAGTCCGAGATCCTAATGACAGTATCGTTAAGAGAAAGGATTGCTATTGACTGTCAGCATGGTGGTGCTTGGCATATTATGAAAACAAGACTTGTTAGTGAGGCGTTAATGCCTGAATTCTTGGCTGAAGAATTCATATCTGATTTCAGGAGGTATTTGTGTGCCAAAAATTCAGAAAAAGCTTTGATTATTTTTGATGATTGGTTGAAGTATAAAGATGTTTCTAAGGCTAGGCTTCTTATGGCTATGATTTAGGTGTATATATTAACAGGTTATCTCAAGAAGCTGGTTTTTCAGATTCGTTTCTTTGGAGTTCACTTGGTGCGGCATGGTTTTTTTCATGCCACACAACTGAAGGTTCTCTTCTTGTGAGTGTCTCAGTAGGTAAAGACATTTACGTTGTAGGTTTTGGGTATCATATTATTCATTTTCTCTGTAAAGTTTGATATAGCAGCTTGTTTTTCTTTGGCTTGATTATGTCGTTTTAATTCATTTAATCGTGCAGCTTCTAATGCAAGCGCCTGTTGCCTTGCTCTCTCTTGTTGCTGCTGTGATTGTTGATACTTTAGGTTTTCAAGAGCTTGTATTCTTTGCTTTGTAAGTCGTTCAAGCTTGGATTTAATCTTTCTAGCTTGTTCCTGAGTTTTTGATTCATTACAAATATCTTTGTATTCCGCTAGGCTCATAAAATCAACAGTTACTGAGTCCAGACAAATTTTGTTCTTATATTCGCTCATAATTGATTGAGATTTCTTTTGTGCAATTAATGCTTTCTGATGAGATGCCATTGCATCCTTTACGATTGTGTCGGCTTTATTTATGTAGTGATTAGGTAAAGTGATAGGGGTGAATGAGTTATTAACATTTAATCCTGTTAAAAGAGCATTGTCGTTTTTCGATAGGCCTATAGACCACCCATTCTTTATACCTTGATTCTCCATCCAAATTGCTTGCTTCAAGCTGCTGGATGTGTCGAATTCATAGTTTTGATAGACGTACTGAAAGTTAGTATAAGCCTTATAAATCGCATAGTTTGTATGAAAGGGCGATCTCATTAGAGTCAGGGTTTCTTGATTCTTTTTGTCCATGGAGCCAGATTGTGATGTTAGGTTTATATCATTATCAGACTCAGTAATTGTAGTAACGACCATATAAGTTATAGAATCAGACTTAGTATCTATTATACCTTCAGATAACTTATTTTGTGTCAGGTCTAGATTTGAGTAGTAAACTGGATGCTTGTCTTTATAGACGGCGAGGCTCCAACTGTTCAATGAGGCCGACTTTACAAACTCCCTGCCAAGGCCATATGCGTAACCGTCTTTGCATTCTCCATCCCAAAAAAACTCTAGGTTAGTTCCTTTGTATGTAGGATTGTCAAATCCATGTGTGTAAACCTTACATTCAACCTTCTTGTTTTTAGCTTGTCGAAAAACGGGCTGCTTTGATGCGGATACATTAGTGTTATTTGAATGCTCAGATAATAGTTTTTCTTCAATTTCTTTTATTTTTGCTAATCCGTCGTTATTTATTTTTTGTTCTATCTTAGCGTATTGAGCATGAGTAACTTTCTTCTCTAGGTAAAAGAGATAAAAAAAGTTGTTGTAATATAATGGTTCTTGTGAGTATGAATCTTCATCTAAATTAAATATATGATTGCCCACATATGGAGTAATAGACATCGTATCCGCCCAATGTGCAGTGTCTATATTTGTGGCTTTTCCATTTACAGGTTGAGAATACTTAACCTGTATTTCTCTGAATTTATCAAAATGGTTGCTAGCGGAATTAATTTGATAAATCGCTGATTCTGCCTGGTATTTTTGCTGAAAAGCAATCGTTCTAACGTAGTATTTATAGTTGGATAAGTTCTTTTTATATGTGAGATTTGATACCCGATCATTTCCACATCCAAGAATAAGCAGGCTGAAAATAGCAATAATAAAATACTTCATTGAGTTGTCCTTGTTTTAATATATTTGCTAAATATCAAGATATGGAGGTTTCAGCTAATTTTTTGAGATCTGAGAATGACTTGTGTTAATAGGCTGCTTTTGTATCGACACGTAGCCCGCTAGCGATAGGGTAAAAAAGGGAATAATTAACTTTTTTTCTGCCATGTTTATAAAGTCCTTGTGCAGCTAGATATCCTTCTAATGAGTCTACCTGCTTCTAAGGACTCAGGTAAAGAGTGAGGGCTTTGAGAAGAGCCTTTCGGCTCTTTCGCTTTGGTTTGGCTATGGGGTGCTTAAGGCATCTGAGTCAGTCTTTCGTTCATCAGAAGATTCGATAGAATCAAAGTCTCGATCAGATATTTTGGTGGCAATCCACTCTTCCACTTCCTCTTCCACCCATGCAACAAAGTTTTTGCTGAGCTGTACTGCTGGTGGAAATTCGCCTTGCGTCATGTATTTGTAGATGGTTGATTTTGCAAGGCTGGTTTTGTTCATTACTTCGCTGATTCTGATTAGTCTCATGATTTTTAACTCCGTAGTTAGTGTCATGAGATTTCCGGGATCTGTAAAAGTCTACATGCTTACAGACCAAGAAGAGTCGATTGCAAAAAATTTCAGATACATATCATCAATGCGAATACACATCGATGAAAACTAAAGGAGACTGTTATGCGTAATCACTCCACACAAATGTACTTACTTGATCAGCCTGCTTCAGAACATCAGATCCTAGAAGAGGCAGCGATGATCATTGAGCAACGCCACCTCAGAGAAGGTATTTATGAAAATCCGGCTGCTACCAAGGAATTTCTTAACTTTAAGCTCCACCAGCATGAACGTGAGGTATTCAGCGTTATGTTGCTGGATAACCAACATCAGTTGATTGATTATCGTGAGTTATTCTTCGGGACTATCAATGCTGCAAGCGTCTATCCCAGAGAAGTGGTGAAAGCAGTAATAGATGCCAAAGCCTCTGCTGTAATCTTTGCTCATAATCACCCTTCAGGCATTACTGAGCCTTCGCAAGCAGATATCCAGATTACAAAGCATTTAACAGATGCGTTAAATCTGATCGATGTCCGGGTACTGGATCATATCGTCGTCGGTAAGGACTCTGTTTCATTTGCAGAGCGCGGCCTGCTTTAGGTCGATTAGTAACTTATATTCATTAATTTTCAGTGCGTCGATATCTCCCTTCAATATCAGTGTAAAGCTTAAATGCACAATTCATTGTTATGTGAACTTACGAAGCCCCGTTCTATGGGGCTTCGTTGCTTATGCTGTGCTTGAAGTGCCCATATCGGTGTATCTGACTAAAATAGGAGCTTTGCTATGTCTGAAGTAGATGCGGTGAAAGATTTAGATACGGTTCGGTTAATAGGTCTCTTATTAGAACGGCGCTTTAGTAAACAAGTCTCAGATGTTTGGCATATAGGGTTAAACCTAGCGCTGAGAATCTCTGATTTGTTATCAATTCGATTTGAGGATATTAGTGACGATAGATTGATTATTAGAGAAGGAAAAACTGGGAAGACTGCAAACATCCAGCTAAACCCCAAAGCTATAAGCATCATTAATAGGATTCAACAGGAGTACCCTAATCACGAATATATTTTTCAGTCTTATAGAAATCGCCAGTCGATTAACAGAGCTCCTCACCCTATCTCACGAAGGTATGTATCTAGAGCTTTTGCAGAGGTAGGTCAGGAACTAAAGTTGAATCTCGGAACCCATTCAATGAGGAAGACCAGAGGCTATCACTTGTATCAAAATACCAAAGATATTGGTCGGGTCATGAAAATGCTCAGGCATTCTTCGGAAGGTGTAACTCTGAGGTATATTGGAATCACTCAGGAGGACGTTGATAAGGATTTTGTGGAGCTGGAAATCTGATTGATGTTTCTTTTCACACCACATAGAACGAGGGCTCCGTTGCCCTCGATTCTATTTTTTTTGATGCCTACATTATCTTTAAAAAAGGCTTGTTTGGTTACTTTTGACTATAACCAATATTTCGTCCAGGATAGCCAAAAGCTTTCGTATCGGCCTTAGCAAGATAAGCTACTCGCCTAAAACATTCCCTTAGGCTTACCATAAAAGCATCATGCTCTTCTTGCGTGGGATTGGTCTTTTTATAGTTGATTGAATACGAACAATTCTTAGGAAAATATACTAAGCCGTCATACCACATGGTCTGCATTCCCAATGCGCTAGCCCAAGCCCTATTGATACGATTAGCCATATTCTCATCAATAGCTCCATATTTACCTACATTACGATAAGCGTCTCGATTCAAAAAAATTGCTACATGGAAATGAGGTTTGCGACTTTTATCTATCTCTCTTACCCATACAAATCGCATATAGCAATTATGGGTTCTTGTATTCATGCGTCCCTTCCGAATAAGGTCTGCTTCAATTATTTCCCTCATCGACTTCACAAACCGAGTCATCAATCCATTACTAAACAGATCTCCTGTGAAATGTTCAGGTATGCGAAGATCAAATCGAATAACCTGACTTCTTGGATACTCTTGGAGAGCCTTACGAAACACTTCGCTGATAATTTCTAGATATTCTCTTATGTAAGGCTGATGCTTCAACAGAAGAGGAAGTCCTAAGAAATCATTGCCTGTGAACTGGTTAAGATTACGGTTCTTTGGATGCTTTGTGTTCATGTTTAGCCTCTATGTAAATTAGAATCTGTACTTGTTGTACATAGAGGCTCTGATGTATGTATCTTTCTATGTGTCTGGTTAATAGCTTATCTAAATTTATTATTTCCTAAAGATGGCTTCTAAAAGAGCCATCTAGATTATAAAAAGACTAAACAATACTATTACTAACCGACAATTTTTGAGTCGTGAAGAGGCTTAAGGTATGAGAGTTTTGAGTTTAATGTCCTTCAACCCAATGGTTTGGATTACCCGATAGTTAGAGGCTGATATAACTATCGGGTATGGCGTAGAGGCCTTCCTGTTCTAGTGATGTGGTCGAAGCTAAAAATGTGTTCACTTGGACTGTGTGAAATATCAGCTAATACGCTGTAGATTGTCCTCTATAGCGCTTTTCGTATAGATCGCCTAATTCTTCACACAGCTTATTATAAACCTCGGTTAGCTCTTCACTTGTCAAAGGAAGAATTAACTCAGGCATCTCTCTTCTGTCTTTATTTGTTGAGCCGCGCATAATTCCTCCAGTTATTGATCTAACTTTTAGAATCATTTCATTCTGTCTTGTTAAGTCGTGAAGGCTGCTTAGTGCTCTAGGCAAGCGGCGAGCGCTGATTTTTTTGCTGAGCTTTCCTTGATCCCTAACATACTTAGCTAGGAACTCAGGTTCTAATGCAGAACCTTCTCCTGTCGCGTCCCAAAAAATATAGTTATCAGTCTGTATGAAAAATTGTGATTGTCCAGAAATTTTTCCTATAATTAGATTTACAGTAGCTTTTTCCATTTATAAGCCTTAAATAACAAGTAGTTATGATTTGTTGTATCTACGAAATTACTACGTTTTTTTATTAAATAAAAGATGAAAATAACTAATGTTTACTAATGATAAATCATCAATAAACAAACAAAAAGATAGCTCAATTCCAACGGATATTATATCTAATAGTAATGATATTAGAGAATTAATATGGCTATATCACGAGTTGTTTAGGTCTCGGCCGTATCGTCCAGTTGTGCATGTAGAGGCTAGAGATGAGTATTTTCAGGCTATTAATGAGGAGCTGCTGTCTCGGCACTTTAACTCTATTGAGGATAGGAATTTCTTTGTTAATGATGTTCGGTCTAAGTGCAGGAAAAGTCTCGTTCCGGATCATGCTTTGTCATGGATTGGAAAGAAAGATGAAAGGCTTAGTTTATGGTTGTGGTTTAGGCTGCGTTCTTCGGAGGGGCTTGAGTTTTCAAGTGAAGAAGTTGTATCTCAACAAACTCGTTACAGGAAGATAGTGACGTACTTTGATCGGCTGGAGGTGCCAAGGGCTGAAAAGCTTCGTATAATCTCTGACTTGAATAAGCAGTGGTCTACTAAGTGTAGTTTTAGTCAGGGACATTTAAGTTGGTTGGTTGATGGAGGAAAAGAATTAGGGTTGTGGGCTGTCAAGTATCTCAAGAAAAGAGATTTGGTTGGTGATTGTTATTTTTGTGCTCCAGAAATTTTAGTGCATTTCAAATCGCCTAGTCAGCAGGCTATTACAATAATGGATCAGCTTGAGTTACCCTTAGAAGATCTAACGGTTTTAGTTGAAAAAATGCACCGTGCATGGGTGCAAAAGGCTAGTAGGGATAGAAAAGTAAAGAAGCTTTCAGGAACTAAGCTTAAGGTATCTAAAGGTTCGTTAGCTAAGCTGAATGAGATATCTGAATTTTTAGGACATAATGATCTTAACCGAACCATTAATAGTCTTATCGATACGCAGTATGCGATTCTCAAAAGCGGGTGGAAAAAGTGAGTTCTTTATAAGTGCTTAATGAAATTCATATGGTGAGTGTATTGGTGGGTAATTGTTGTATTTTTCTAAGTAAAGATCATTTAACTAATTGAAATTATTTGTATTTGCTCTAAGTAATCAATATTAAGATTCAGAATATTGAATAATCACTATAGTTAAGCTGTAAGTATAGTTAAGTAGTAAGTTAGATTAGGTACGTTAGAGAAGATCATGAAACGCGGATCGTTATTTATTATTTCAGCGCCGTCAGGTGCAGGAAAAACCAGTTTGGTGGCCAAGCTGGTGGCAAGTCAGCCGGAAATTGAAGTCTCGGTGTCTCACACCACTCGTCCAATGCGCCCGGGTGAAGAGAACGGGGTGCATTATCATTTTGTGTCGAAAGCTGAGTTTGAGGCAGAGATTAACAACTCTAATTTCCTGGAGTTTGCCGAGGTATTTGGTAACTACTACGGAACCTCTCAAAAGGTGGTCGAGCAGAAGCTTGCCCAAGGCATTGATGTGATTTTGGAAATCGATTGGCAAGGCGCTGAGCAAGTACGTCGTTTGGTGCCTGAAGCGATTAGTATTTTTATCGTTCCTCCGTCGATTGATGAGTTGCGTAGTCGTTTGACCAATCGCGGTCAGGATGCTGACGATGTCATTGCTCGTCGTTTGTCGGAAGCGCAAACGGAAATGAGTCATTATCTGGAGTTTGATTATCTGGTGGTGAACGATGATTTTGAAACTGCATTGAGTCAGTTGCAGGCCATTTTTACGGCCAATCGTTTAACCATTGATAAGCAGCAATCGGCGCAACAGGTCCTAATGGCGGATTTGCTGGCTTAAAATGACATGGATCGCTCCCACTCTTAGCTAATTGTCTGGTATTTGTGCAATGGCTTAGATAAAATGTGGGGTCTTTCAGAATTTAGTCGATCACTGTGATGTAGCAAGTGGTCGATATTAACGAATCCAATAGTGGAGATTGCCCGGAAATGGCTCGAGTTACAGTAGAAGATTGCTTGGATCATGTAGATAACCGTTTTGAACTAGTGATGGTAGCGACCAAGCGCGCTCGCCAACTAGCTACAGGTGGTAAAGAGCCTACGGTACCTGAAGATAACGACAAGGTAACCGTAATTGCATTACGTGAGATTGCCGAAGGTACTATGACACCTGCGATGATCGAGGCAGAAGAACGCGCTTCTGCTGAGTAAGCATTACCCAACGCCGACTTCTTTAAGTCGGCGTTTTTGTCTCTGTTTTATATAGACTTTTCTAGACTCGTCACTGTAAATAGGTTATTTAAATAGGTCTGTTATATAGATTGATTTGTTTAGACAAGTTACACGCCGCATTTGAAGGTTTTCCAGATTGTTAACGATAGATGACTTTGCTACCCAACTAACCAGTTATTTACCGTCAGATAAGATTAATCTGGTTCGCAGAGCCTATTATTACGCAGAACAAGCCCACGAAGGCCAGAAACGCCGAAGTGGCGAGCCCTACGTTACCCATCCTCTGGAAGTTGCCCAGATTCTCTCCGAAATTCGCATGGACCATCAAAGTCTGATGGCGGCGATGTTGCATGACGTTATTGAAGATACCGAAGTGCCTAAAACGGCACTGTTAGAACAGTTTGGTGAAGAAGTCACCGAGATCGTGGACGGTGTTTCCAAGCTGACTCAGATTCATTTCGAGAGCAAAGAGCAGGCCCAGGCCGAAAATTTCCAGAAAATGGCGTTGGCGATGTCACGCGATATTCGTGTGATTCTGGTGAAGCTGGCCGACCGTATGCACAACATGCGGACGCTAGGCGCGCTGCGTCCGGACAAGCGTCGTCGAATTGCCCGTGAGACGCTCGATATCTATTCGCCGATTGCTCATCGTTTGGGGATCAATGACTTCCGCATCGAGTTGGAGGATCTCTGCTTCCAGGCGATGTATCCGATGCGCGCGCGGATGATTCAAAAAGCGGTAAATAAGATTTCCGGGCATCGTAAGGAAATAGTTGCCGACATTAAGCACGACATTGAAGATCGTCTTGAACGTGAAGGTTTGATCGGTCGTGTTGAAGGGCGTCAGAAACATCTCTACAGCATCTATCAGAAAATGGATCGGCACGAAAAGTCGTTCCATGAAATCATGGATGTGTTTGCGTTCCGGATTGTTACCGATACTGTCGACAGTTGTTATCGGGTCTTAGGGGTCATTCATAACCTTTTCAAGCCGGTTCCCGATCGTTTCAAAGATTACATTGCGATTCCGAAAGCCAACGGCTATCAGTCGCTACATACCACTCTGTTTGGTGTCTATCGCATTCCTATTGAAGTGCAAATCCGCACCGAAGAAATGGATGCGGTGGCGAATATGGGGATTGCCTCTCATTGGCTGTATAAGAACGACAATGAGGTGGATGAAGAAAATGGCCAGTTCCATAACCACCATGCGCGTGCCCGTCAGTGGGTCAAAGGGCTGCTGGAGATTCAGAAGAATGCCGGCAATCCGCTGGAGTTTATTGAGAACGTTAAGCTGGATCTGTTTCCTGACGAAGTCTATGTGTTCACTCCGAAAGGCGACATTCTTGAAATGCCGACCGGCGTAACGGCGGTCGACTTTGCGTATAACGTGCATACTGACATTGGCAACAGTTGTGTGGCCTGCCGGATTGACCGACATCTGGCACCGTTGAGTCAGCCGTTGCAATCGGGGCAGACGGTGGAAATCATTACCTCTCCGGGCGCACAACCGAATCCGGCGTGGTTGGACTTTGTGGTCACCGCCAAAGCGCGCAGTGCCATCCGACATTTCCTTAAGAATCAGAAACGTTCCGAGTCGATGGAATTGGGTCGTCGTCTGCTGAACAAGTCGTTGTACCATTTCGAATTGAATCTGGACGAACTGTCGACCAAAGTTATCGACAGTTGGTTGGATCAGGCAGGCATCAAAACACTGGATGATCTGCTCGAAGAAATCGGCCTGGGTAATCGCATGGCCTATCTCGTTGCCCGTCAGTTAATGGAACTGACCGAAACCGAGATGAATCAGCCTCAGGACGGAGTCGAGAACATTCCGGCTCCGCTGATGATTACCGGCACCGAAGGCATGGTCATCAAGTACGCCAAGTGTTGTCGTCCGATTCCTGGTGATCCGATTGTCGGTCATATGAGCTCAGGTCGAGGTTTGGTTATCCACAACGAAGCCTGTAAGAATCTCAACGAATTCCGAGGTAATACTGAGAAACTGGTGTCGCTGACCTGGAAGAAACAGTTGGAGCAGGAATTCTCGGTTGAGTTGAAAGTGGGCGTGGAGAACGTGCGTGGCGTGGTTGCCAGCATTGCGACGTCGGTCACTGAGGCAGATGCTAACATTGAATCCATTACGCTCGAAGATCACGATGCGCGTATCCGAGTGGTGGATCTGGTGATCAATGTTCAAGGCCGGGAGCATTTAGCGCGAGTGATGAAACGCCTGAAAGTAAACAAGGCCGTGGTCAGTATTTCACGCGAACGGGCCTAAACCAGATACGGCAATAGACGCGACGTATTGACGTACTGAAGAATCGAGTTGTTGAATAACCGAATCGCTGTATAACCGAATGAGTAAGATGCCTAGCCACAAGTGAACGTGAGAACGAGAGTGTGCTAGGTTGTGTTGAATTCTTTCAATTGTGAGAACGGAAATCATGTCAAACAAAGCCATCATTAAAACGGACAAAGCGCCTGAAGCCATTGGTACTTATTCACAGGCGGTGAAAGTGGGTACTACGGTGTATTTGTCGGGTCAGATTCCTCTGATTCCAGAGACTATGGAATTGGTTGATAGCGGGATCGAAGATCAGATCGAGCAGGTATTCAAGAACCTAACCGCCGTTGCTGAGGCTGCGGGTGGTACTTTGCAGGATATGGTGAAGTTAAACATCTTCCTAACTGATTTGGGTAACTTCGCTAAGGTTAATGAGATTATGGCGAAGCATTTTGTCGAGCCTTACCCTGCGCGTGCGGCCATTGAAATTTCGGCCTTGCCTAAAGGTGCTGGTGTGGAAATGGACGGTATCCTGGAAGTGGGTAGCTCGTCGTCTGATCACTTTTCAATGTAAGTAATTGAATGTAAGTGATTGAATATAAGAGATTGGTTCATAAACCTAATGAATTTGAACGCATGAGTGTCAGATGTTTAGGGTTCCAGAGAAGGGTGCTGAATTTCAGCGCCCTTTTTTGTTTCTATACTGTAGTCACACTTAATGAATGAGGGAGTCAGACATGGATGCGTGGGGCCAACTGGCAATTCAGGCGATTAATGCGGATTTCAATCGCTCTGCAGACACACATTTGATCAAACTGGATTTGCCGGTATTTAAAGACATAGACATTTATCTAAAGGACGAATCCACGCACCCTACCGGCAGCTTGAAACACCGTTTAGCGAGATCGCTGTTTTTGTACGGTCTATGTAACGGCTGGATCAAGGAAGGGACGACCATCATTGAGTCCTCCTCCGGCAGTACTGCCGTGTCTGAGGCCTACTTCGCCCGCTTATTAAACCTGCCTTTCATTGCGGTGATCCCCAAAACCACCTCCAAAGAAAAGATCGATAACATCATGTTTTACGGCGGGAAGTGCCATCTGGTTGAGCCCAAAGAAATTTATGACGAATCGCGCAGATTGGCCAAGGAACTGAACGGCCATTACATGGATCAGTTTACCTACGCCGAGCGGGCCACCGATTGGCGGGGAAACAACAACATTGCTCAGTCTATCTTCACTCAGATGGCAGCAGAGCCTTACCCGGTACCTCAATGGATTGTAATGAGTGCGGGCACTGGCGGCACCACCGCCACCGTCGGGCGCTACATTCGCTATGGGTGTTTTCCAACCAGACTGTGTTTGGCGGACCCGGAGAACTCGGTGTTTCTGGATTACTTTCTGACCGGCGACCCTGAATTGACGATTCCGACGGCGTCGAGGATCGAAGGCATTGGCCGGCCCCGGGTGGAGCCTTCTTTTATTCCATCGGTGATCGATCACTGCATGCGGGTACAGGATGTGGATGCCATTGCCACGATTCGGGTGTTGGAGAAACTGATTAATCGCAAGTGTGGCGGCTCCACCGGCACTAATCTCTACGCCACGTTAAGCTTAGTGGCTGAGATGCAGGCTAAAGGTGAATCGGGCAGTGTCGTGACGCTGATCTGTGATTCGGGGGAGCGCTATCTTGATACCTACTATAACGATAGCTGGTTGGAGCATTGTGGCTTGGATTTAACCGACAGTATCGCTAGAGTAGAACACCTCATTCATACGGGACAGTGGCCTTCGTGAGCCGTTCCTGTCTTTAATTCTGTCCCGAGCTGACTCTTGAGTGTAATTATTTAATGATGACTTTTGCGACCCAATTTAGGCTGTGGTTGATGGCGGCGCCTGTCTGTGTGCTGTTGTCTGCGTTGGTGATGTTTGCCGAGGCAAATTACGGCGCGGATTTGGCCTGGAAAAAAACGGCGATCCTTCAGGGCGAGTATTGGCGCTTACTGACGGGGCATTGGTTGCACCTGGGGTGGGTGCATTGGGCGATGAATCAATTGGGGTTGATGTTGATTTTGTGGTTATTTCCCCAGTTGTTGATCAAAGGCCGATGGGTGACCGGCGTTGTGGTGATCGGGCTCGGAGTGGCCGGCGGCTTGATGTTCACAGAGCTAGACGGCTATGTCGGGATGTCCGGAGTGTTATATGGCCTGGTTTTCTATGGATGCATGATCGATAACACCCTGCCCTTTAAAATCAAATGTTTGGTGTTAGCGGGCGTGATCTCCAAGGTGGTGGTCGAGCAACTTTGGCCTGAGGTCAATGCAGCTACCGCAGAACAAATTGGCGGTATGGTAGCCATTGATGCGCATCTCTTCGGGAGTCTATCCGGGTTTGCGTTAGGTGGTTTGGCCTGGTTTAAGCAACATCGCACGGAAGCTGCCCCCAAGCCTGTGACCTAATTTAATTCGCTGGTTTCTCAGACCGTTTTAACTCGCGGCTTAAAATCGTTGCATTAAGTGGTTGTGTTTATTGATTGTGTTAAATAGCTGCCAGCAAGGTGGGCATACCGTCTTTGTAGCTGGGGTAATGAAACTGAAAGCCTGTGCTCTTCATCAATTTATTGGAGATTCGTTTACTGCCGGTGCGTCCGGCGGCAATTCGTTCGGTAATCTCCACATTCAATTGCTTGGCCATCCATTTCTGAACTTCATGAATCGCTACCGGCTCATCATCACAAGCCAGATACACAGGCGCTAATGGCATCTTGTGTTGATGATGCTGAAGGATTAGATGGGCATAGAAACGAGCCAGATCATCCACATGAATCCGATTGCTGTAACAGACGGGCTCAGGCTCTGCGACCTTGCCTGATAACACCTGACCTATCATGCGTGTTCGACCAGGGCCATATAAGCCCGTGGCGCGAATCGCTGTGGTGGGCCAAGGAGAAGATTCGGCGACGGCTTCTGCGTCGAGCATCTTTTTGCCAGTAAATCGGGTGGGTTCTGTGGTGCTGCTCTCGTCCACCCATTCGTGCTGAGTCTGACCATAGACACTGGTGCTGGAACAGAAGAAATAATGAGCGACCGGAATCTGTTGTTCGATCAAGGCATTAATAAGCTGTTGTTGTGCATCGATGTAACTGGCTTGATAACCGGCTTCGGTGAGTTGATCGGCGGAGACACAGAAGATCACGTAATCCACCGCAGGCAATGAGATTGCGGGAGACTGCATATCCCAATTCAAGACCTGGACCGTCTTGTGCTGCTCAGGGCTACGACGAATGGCATGTAAAGCTAGTGGTTGCTGTGTTTCCTTTGCCGCTTCGGTAAGAGCGTCCGCAATGCGGTGCCCTATGTCACCAAACCCTGCAATTAGAACGGACAGTGGGGCTGCCATATCTGAACTCCTGCGTAATCCCTGATAATTGTGTTGCAGGTTATCTTAGAACGAAAGATTGCGCTTGTCTCTTTATCTATCAGAACCGATACTTCAATAGATTTTTTTAATATTTTGGCTTGTCTCTCTTTCTAAAACTGGTTATATATACAGTTTCGGCAGGCATTGTGTGCCTGATGATGAGAGCTTCCACCAAACCCGGTAAATGGACGAGCGACAATGACACTGACTGAGTTGAAATACCTAGTAACCCTCGCGCAAGAGCTGCACTTCGGTCGTGCTGCCAGTAAGTGTTTTGTGAGTCAGCCGACGCTCAGTGTGGCGATTAAGAAGTTGGAAGATGAGCTTGGGGTGTCCTTGTTCGAACGCAGCTCAGGATCGATTCGCCTGACCGAGGTAGGTCAGCAGGTTGTTCAGCAATCGGAGAAGGTACTGGCGGAAACCAAGCGTGTGCAGGAACTGGCACATGCGGGGAAAGATCAACTCAGTGGCCCGCTAAAAGTGGGCGCGATCTATACGGTCGGGCCGTATTTATTTCCGCACCTGGTTCCGGAGGTAAAGCGTCTTGCGCCGAACATGCCGTTGTACATTGAAGAGAACTACACGGCGGTGTTACGAGAGAAGTTGCGTCGGGGTGAATTGGATGCGATCTTCATTGCCTTGCCATTTCATGAACCCGAAGTCGTTACCCAGACCCTTTACGATGAGCCGTTTGAAGTGCTGATGCAGTCACAGCATCCGTTAGCGAAGAAGAAATCGTTGGCCATCGAAGACTTAACCAGTGAAGACGTAATGCTGTTGGGAGAAGGCCATTGTATGCGTGATCAGATTCTGGAGTTTTGTCCGAAGTTGATTGAGCGTAACCGCGATACCAACACGCGCATTGCCGAAGGCAGCTCCATTGAAACTTTGCGTCACATGGTGGCGTCTGGCATTGGCATTACCTTGCTGCCGTACACCGCCACCGGCATCAGCAGCTATTCGGAAGACGTCGTCACTACCCGCCCCTTATCGAATCCTCAGCCGTATCGTTCGATTGCCTTGGCCTGGCGAGTGAGTTTTGCCCGTCCGAAGGCGATTGATATTTTGACACAGGCAACGCGTCAGTGTCGGGTGGTTTCCTAACGGGAAAATACGTCATGTCTCAGCCACTCGCTTCGATTTCGGTAAGCCAGTTAAAAGGGGTTGGCCCGCAACTGGCTGAAAAGCTCCAGGGTTTCGGGTTATCAAGTTACGAAGATCTGTTGTTTCACCTGCCGTTGCGCTATCAGGATCGGACTCGTGTTTATCCCATTGGCAGTTTGTCTCCTGGTATGGATGTGGTGATTGAAGCGGAAGTGGTGTTGGCCGATGTGATCATGCGACGTCGCCGGAGCCTGTTGTGTAAAGTGCGCGACGGCTCAGGATTTATGACCTTACGTTTCTTTCACTTTTCCGCCGCACAAAAGAATCAAATGGTGCCGGGTGCCAGAATGCGTTGTTACGGTTCGGTTCGACCTGGGCCGAACGGTTTGGAGATGGTGCATCCTGAATACCAGATCATCAAAGATGAGCAGAGCAAGCCTGTTGAAGACCATCTGACGCCGCTTTACCCTCTCACCGAAGGCATTCAACAGCCAAGAATGCGGAGCTTCTGTGAACAGGCTCTGATGAAGCTTAACCCCTATTCGATTCTTGATTTCCTACCGGATGAGTTACTGCAGCACTGGAATCTGCCCAGTCTCCATGACAGTCTGCGATTGCTGCATACCCCACCGCCGGACGTGGATCAGACTGCCATTCAGGACGGCATGCATCCGGCTCAGCGTCGTTTGGCCTTTGAAGAGTTACTCGCGCAACATTTGAGTTTGCTGCGCTTGCGTCATAAAACGCGAAAAGATCAGGCCAAGGTATTAGGAATTGTCCCTGAAACCCGACAAGCCTTTATGAATCAACTGGGCTTTGCATTCACCAATGCTCAGGCCCGAGTGATTCAGGAAGTGGCAGAGGATCTGGCGTCGGGTCACCCGATGCTGCGTTTAGTGCAAGGCGATGTAGGCTCTGGAAAAACAGCGGTGGCGGCGTTGGCGATGCTCTATGCGGTCAGTTCTGGACAACAGGCGGCAATTATGGCGCCGACCGAGATCTTAGCCGAGCAGCACTATCAACAGTTCTGCGAATGGTTTGAGCCGCTCAATATCAAGGTGGGCTGGCTGGCCGGTAAGGTCAAAGGAAAGAAACGCGAAGCAACGCTGGCGCAGTTAGCGAACGGCGAATACGACGTGATGGTTGGCACGCACGCGTTGTTCCAGAAAGACGTGGTCTTTGATCGCTTAGCGTTGGTGGTGATTGATGAACAGCACCGCTTCGGAGTTGATCAACGGATGGCGTTACGGGATAAGGGCATCATGAGCGATCAGCAACTGGAGGACGATCAGAGTCATCACATTCAGCACCTCCGCCCCCATCAGTTGGTGATGACGGCAACGCCGATTCCTCGAACTCTGGCCATGGCTGCGTATGCGGATTTGGATGTTTCCGTGATTGATGAGTTACCACCGGGCCGAACGCCGGTTGAGACTGTGGCGATCTCTGATCAGCGGCGGGATCAGGTGATTGATCGATTGCGTTCCAGTTGTCAGCAAGGGCGACAAGCTTATTGGGTCTGTACCCTGATTGAAGAAAATGAAGAGATGGAAGCGCAGGCGGCGGAAGACGCATGTGCCCTCTTGCAGCAGGCCTTGCCGGATGTCTCTGTGGCCTTGGTGCATGGCCGTATGAAACCGAAGGAGAAAGCCGAGGTAATGGCGGCTTTCAAAGCGGGTGATATTCAGGTGCTGGTGGCCACCACAGTGATTGAAGTGGGGGTGAATGTGCCCAATGCCAGTGTGATGGTAATCGAAAATCCTGAACGACTGGGCTTGGCGCAACTTCATCAGCTTCGAGGACGGGTTGGGCGTGGTGCCACGGAATCCTTCTGTGTGCTGCTCTATCATGCGCCGTTATCCAATCATGGCAAAGCGCGTCTGCAAGTGATGCGGGAGACCAGTGACGGCTTCAAAATCGCTGAGAAAGACCTCGAAATCCGAGGGCCGGGGGAGGTCATGGGCACCCGTCAAACGGGTTTGGTGAGTATGCGTGTGGCGGATTTATTGCGCGACAAAGACATGCTCAATGATGTTAAAACGGCGGCCGATTGGCTGATCCGCAATGCGCCTAATCGAGTGAACCCTCTTATTCGCCGTTGGCTTGGCCATGGGGATCGTTACGCCGAGGTGTAGCCATTAGAACACCAAATCAGCAAATATGTGCCATGCTTAGAGAATAACGTGACAAAATAAAAAATATTGGTTGAAGCTGATGTAGGAGGAATTGCCTTCAATACGCTAGAGGCTGAAGCTCATGGATGAGAAAGAATATTTAGAAGTAACGGCAGCGAACACCTTCTGTAAAGCCTATTCGGGTTTGTATCAGGTGCAAGCCGCGTTCGACCATTTAAACATGCCACGCAAACCGGATGTCACTGTCTGTATTGATGGTGAACCGCAAGATCTGGAAATCGCTCATCTGTACAGTAACGAAGAAGAAGCCAAACAACTCAAGAGTTTGGTGGATTCATCCTTCTCCACCGATACATTGCTGTCGGCTCGGAGCATGGTGCCATTGTCACCCTTGCAAACCAATTTACTGGATGCCTTGTCTGAACTGCTCAATAAGAAATCGAAGAAGTATTACCGAAGCCGTCAACCCTGGTTGGTAATCAGGAATGCTTCGCCAAAATGGAACCGACGGGATTTTGAAGTGGCCATGGCGGCGCTGAAGGTGCCTAAGGTACACCCCTTTCATGAAATCTGGCTGATCCCTGATTTGGCGGGCAAGCAAGGTTTGATTCGTCTCTACCCTAAATCCTGATATCTGAGCGTTCTTTCCTGACGATATATTATTTAGTGTTCAGACTTACTGTATCTGCGAGCTTGATTGCTCAGCAGCCGCTTTCCAGCAGCTGATGAGCTTTAATCACTAAACGATACGTCTATGCAAACTGAGTTGGCTCAGCTATTTGACCGATGATCTAGTGCAGCTTCAAGCGAGGGCGAATCACGCGATTGATTCGACCAGAAAGGCCAATCAGCAAGGTCTTAAAGTAACCGTGCAGGGCAATCTGGTGCAGTCGATACAAGGAGATATACACAATGCGTGCAATGCGTCCTTCAACCATCATTGAGCCTTTGGTGAGATTCCCCATCAAGCTACCTACCGTTGAATAGCGACTCAACGACACCAGCGAGCCATGATCATGGTAGGTGTAATCGCTTTGTGGCTTATCTTTGTAACGGTTCATGATGTTCTTGTAGACATGGCTGGCCTGTTGGTGAGCGGCCTGGGCACGTGGTGGTACGGGCTTGCCATTGTCCTGTAAGAGAAAGGAACAATCGCCGATGGCATAGATGTCGTCATCGCGAGTGGTTTGCAGCGTTGTTTTAACGTGCAATTGATTGACTCGATTGGTTTCTAAGCCGGCAATGTCTTTTAAGAATTCAGGGGCCTTAACGCCGGCGGCCCACACTCTCAAGTCAGACTTAATCAGCGAGCCGTCTTTGGTTTCAAAGCCTTGATCGGTGATTTGAGTAATCATGGTGTTGGTGGAAACCGTAACCCCCAAACCTTCCAACTCACGATGCGCGGCAGAGGAAATGCGTGGCGGTAATGCCGGCAGAATGCGTTCACCTGCTTCAATCACAGTGACTTTCAACTGCTCTTGTTTGAGGTTATCCAATCCATAGGCGGCTAACTGTTCTGCGGTGTTGTGCAGCTCTGCGGCAAGCTCGACACCGGTGGCTCCGGCTCCGACGATGCCGATATTCAAGGTGAAATCGTCACGGCCTTTGGCTTCGGCGTTGGCTTTCAGATAGGTGTTGAGGAGTTTCTTGTGGAAGCGCTCGGCTTGAACACGGCTGTCGAGGAAGTAGCAGTTCTCTGCAGCGCCTTGCGTGCCAAAGTCGTTGGTAACACTGCCAATGGCCATCACTAACAGGTCGTAATTGAGGCGGCGTTCGGGAAGAACTTCTTTGTCGCCTTCCATGATGGGGGAAAGAATAATTTCTTTCTTATCTCGGTCTAGCCCGGCCATGCGTCCGAGGTGAAAGCTGAACCCGTGGTTATAAGCGTGTGCTCGATAACTGAGTTCGTCGATCCCTGAGTCCATGGAGCCGGTGGCGACTTCGTGGAGGAGGGGTTTCCATAGGTGGGTATCGCTGGCATCGACCAGCTTTACGGTAGCGTGCCCTTTTTTGCCTAGCTTGTTACCAAGTTTGGTTGCTAGTTCGAGGCCGCCTGCTCCACCACCGACAATCACTATCTTTTGTTTTATCATGGTGATATCCCAGTAGAAAATTTGGGGTCATTATATCTGAGATCCAAACAAACCAGAATTAAAATGCACTCTTATAGTGCTGATTGTTCTTAATGTGTCTGGAAAAGTTACATTTATTTCGATAGGAAGAGCCTCATGCCTAAGCTGACTTTCCAACAAGAGACGTTTGAAATCACCCCTTCAAAGAGTGTGTTGGAAAACTTGTTGGATCGGGGATATTTGATTCCGAACTCGTGTCGGGCGGGGATTTGTCAGGCGTGTAAGGTCAAACTGGTAAGCGGTGCTGTGTTGCCCCAAGCACAGCAGGGGTTGCCTGCCACACAAGTGAATGCCGGCATATTTCTCGCCTGTTGCTGTTTTCCTTCCGATGATTTGGCCGTTGAGCTGGTGGATGCGTCGAGTGTCAGTCATGAGGCTGAAGTACTGGATCACTTCATGCTGAATCAGGATGTGCTTTGCGTTCGTTTGGAAACGGATTTCAAGTGGCAGGCCGGTCAGGTTATTAACTGTATCAAAGACGATACCGTGATTCGCAGCTATTCCATTGCCAGTCGGTCGGCCGATGGCATGATTGAGTTACATATACGCATCTACCCGCACGGTCGGTTTGGTCAATGGATTAAACATAAGGTTGCCATCGGCGATTCACTTCGGATTGAAGCGCCGTTCGGCGATTGCGTCTATGACCCCGCCAGTTATCAACAGCCTCTGGTGATGGTCGCTACCGGCACCGGATTAGCACCGATTTACGGCGTATTGAAAGATGCGCTGGCTAATCATCACCAAGCACAGATCGATCTTTATGTGGCTTCCGGTGATTACGAGGGCTTTTATTATCTGGATAAGTTAGATGCATTAGCACAGAAGCATCCTCAATTAAAGTTACATAAAGTTATGCGACGTGGTGGCGAAGCTTCCCCTGCCAACGACATTGACATCGGTAATGTGGAAGAGATCGTGTTGGCGAGACATGCATCGTTAAAAGACCATCGTGTCTATTTGTGCGGTGCACCGAGCATGGTGGCGCAATTGAAGAAAGCGAGTTTTATGCGTGGAGCGAAAATGCAGGATATTCTCTGTGATGCGTTCGAAGCGGCTCAATCCTGATAAATGTTCCTAATATCTGGAAACAGTGTTTTACATTTGTTCACTAAAACCAAATGGAGTGTGAAATAGGTCACAAAGTATATTCAATAGGGTCGGATATGTTGTTTTAATTGGAGACGCTTTGGTGGTATCCCATCTCGATAATCTGGTCTCGATTGAAGATTATGAAAAAAGAAACGACCGCTTTTGTTTGGCGGTGTGCATTCTGGGCAGTTTTTTTCTCTGCCTGTTTGCAGTGAAGTCTTTTTTCTCTGGTTTGTATGCCTATGCGCTCACGCTGACCTTGTTTGCGGTGGGGGCGTCTCTGTTGGCTCTGTATTTCTGGCGCAGTAACAATCGCCGGGTGTTGCATCTCACCATCGCCACAGGCTTTACCGTCATTAATTTATTTCTGCTGTATACCGGAGGTGAAGATAACACCGGTATCTTCTGGTTCTATACATATCCTTTGATTGTGTTTACCTTACTTGGTGCACGAATCGGTCTGATTCTTTCTGTAAGTGTTTATGCGGTTTCTGTGTTCTTACTTTTCTATCCTGAGTTGTCGCACTTGCTGGCGACCTATTCACTAAATACCAAGCTTCGATTCACCGGCTCGATGCTGTTTGTTATTGCGCTGGGCTATTTAATGGAAGTTTCGCGGGTTCAGGCGCAACGTTCCAGCCATCGAGCGAATGCGATGCTAAAAATGATGGCGACGAGGGATGAATTGACCGGCTTGTATAATCGTCGAGCCATTCGCGATATTTTTGAACAGCGCATAGAAAAGCAGACCACACTGGCGATCTGTGATGTAGATTTCTTTAAGAAGATCAATGATCGGTACGGCCATGAAATCGGCGATAAAGTGCTTAAAAAGGTGGCTATTTCATTACAGCATTCCCTGCGAGAAACCGATGTGGTGGTTCGTTGGGGCGGCGAAGAGTTTTTAGTCTTGTTGCCAAATACAGATTTGAAGGAAGGCATTAATATCATTGAGCGTATGCGCTATGAGCTGTCGGCTTCTTCCTTTGAAATCGCTGGTCACGCACTGAATTTGTCGATCAGCGCCGGGATTGTTTCTGCCGATGAACATGAGAGCTGGGATGATATGATCACGATGGCGGATAAATATTTGTATCAGGCCAAGGAGAGTGGACGTAACTGTTCATTTGCGGACATTGATGAACAGTTATTGGAAATTGCCTAATAAAAAGGCCAGAACGTGAGTCTGGCCTTTTCTATAGAACGTATATCGATCAGAAGAAGTTGAAGTCTTCTTCACCATTCAGCTCATAATCATAATCAATAATTACCGGACCGTGATCACTGAATCGTTTGTTTTTGTAGATTTTGGCTTGCGCCGCACGACGTTTCAAACCCGGTGTGCCCAGCTGGTAGTCAATACGCCAGCCTTCGTTGCGTTCCCAGGCACCTTCTGTCTGAGGCCACCAAGAGAACTCATCCTGGTCGTAATTGGCTTCGCGGAAACAATCCACATAGCCCATCGGGCCAAGGATGTGATCCATCCATGCGCGTTCCTCGTCCATAAAGCCGGACTTGCCTTGCTGGTTTTTCCAGTCATGTACGTCATGCGTTTTATGGGCGACATAAAATGTGCCGCAAAACAGAAAATCACGACGTTTACGTAAGGTCTTTTTTAAATGACCCATAAAGGCTTTCATGAATTGAAATTTGTGCTCTTGCAGCGGTGTGCCTGCGACCCCAGACGGGAACAGTACCGATGCAATGCTTACTTTTTCAAAATCTGCCTGAATAAAGCGCCCTTCCATATCAAATTCTGGGTTGCCTAATCCAAACATGATGGCTTTCGGTGGTTCTTTACAATAAACCGCTACACCAGAGAAACCATCTTCGTCAGCGTCGAAGAAGTAACCCGAATAATTCCCCGGATTAATCATATCTTCACTGAGTTGATATTCTTTAGCCTGTAAATCCTGTACGCAAACTACATCCGCATCTTGTTCGATCATCCATTCGAAAAAGCCTTTTTCGGCTGCTTGTTTGATGCCGTTTACGTTAAGACTGATTATCCTCATTGAAAGCTCCCAATTTCGAGAGTGCGTATAATACCTGACTCGTTGCCCGAGATTAATAATGACAAGTCAAAAAAGCTTATTTTTATTGTTAATTAATTGTATCCCAACCTTTCTATACTTGCTTGTGGGGCTGGAATCACCATAATACGCTCACAGCAAAAAAGAGGCCTACTTCTCATGCAAGACTATCAGCAGGAATTTATCAAGTTTGCGATCGACCAGGAAGTACTAAAATTTGGTGAATTTACCTTAAAATCCGGTCGAATCAGTCCATATTTCTTTAATGCCGGTTTGTTCAATTCAGGTGCGTCTTTGGCCGCGCTGGGCAAATTCTATGCACAAGCCATCGTTGATTCCGGGATTGAGTTTGATGTGATCTTCGGTCCTGCCTATAAAGGCATCCCTCTGGCGGCTGTAACTGCATTTGCGTTGGCTGAGTTCCACGGTCGCGACGTGCCATACGTGTTCAACCGTAAGGAAGCCAAAGATCATGGTGAAGGTGGCACTTTGGTTGGTGCAGAATTGAAAGGTAAGGTGTTGATCATTGATGACGTAATCACGGCGGGTACTGCCATTCGTGAAGTGATGTCGATCATCAAGGATAATGGTGCAGAGCCTGCCGGTGTAGTGATTGCTCTTAATCGTCAGGAGCGAGGCAAGGGTGAATTATCTGCGATTCAGGAAGTGGAACGCGACTATCAAATGCCAGTGGCGAGCATTGTTAACTTAGAACAAGTGTTAGCATTCGTTGAAGATGAACCAGCGTTGGCCGGTCACGTGGATGCTGTACGCGCTTATCGCGATACCTATGGTGTATAGTCGATAGTGAATTCCGTAAAAAGGCCGATCATTAGATCGGCCTTTTTTGTGTCTGTTTGTTTTATACACGTTCAGCCGTTAAGGTTTAAAACCAGAGGGCTTTCACGATTAAGCTCAGACCTGTGGCAACCGTCATCAATTCAAAAGCTCGTTTGATCATAGTGTTACCTTTGGCAATGGATAAGTGCGCTCCGAGGTAGCCGCCCAACAATGAACCAAGCAGCAGACTTGGTAGCCACAGCCACTCCACCGGCGCCTGTAAGGCCAGCGTCAGTGCCCCTGTACCATTCCAAAATAAGCCCACCAGAATCAAGGTGTAGGTGACGGCGCGTAAGTAATCCAGGCCAAACCAGCGAACCAGCCATAAGGTGACAAACAAACCGGTGCCTGAGGTCAGAGATCCGTTCAGAAAACCGATAAAGGTGATCACGGCGCCACCTAATGTGTAATGGCCTAGGCTGAAGGGAATGAGTTTCGCTTCTTTTCCTAATTCCGGTTTAATGGCCGAGTAAATACCGAGCCCAACCGTTAACAGTCCAAGCGCCAGTTGTGCATAGAAATCCGGGATGTGAATAATGACGCTGGCACCAAGAATCACTCCGGGCAGTCCACAGGCGAGGATAAACGCGGAAAACCGCCAGTTAATCGAGCCTTCTTTGATATGGCGGATAGTGGCCCCAACCCCCAGAGCGACACTGGCGATCTTATGGGTTGCTAAGGCGGGCGTGAATGCCAGTCCCAAGAACAATAAAGCCGGCAACTGCAACAATCCGGCACCGCCTCCGGCCATCGCTGAAAAGGCGTTAGCGATCAAAGAAATAACAAACAAAGCGATAATTAAGGTTAGGTCAATAGTCATAAGGTATTGGTATTGCTATAGTATTGAGTATGTATAAAGTTCTATTGTTGACTGGCGACCGCAAGTCTATCACGCAACCTGTGTATAACGTTTGATTTCTTATTTTTCGATTATGAATAACTTGCCTACTGGTATTAAAAGCATCCTTGTTGTATTACTGGTTTCGATCAGTGCTTGGGCGGTATCGGCTGAGTATTACCGTTATAAAGATGAAAACGGCGTACAGGTCATTAATACCTATATTCCGCCCGAATATGTGAAATTTGGTTATGAAGTGATTACTTCCAGTGGTCAGGTGCTTAAAAAAATTCCTCCTGCACCGACTGAAGATGAACTGGCTGAGCGAGATGAAGCGAAACGTTTAGATGCTGAAAGACGTAAACGGGCGGCTGAGCAGCGAGTGATCGATGAACGTCTGAAGAAGTTGTACAGCCACCCTGACGATGCGAAACGGGCCCTTGAGCGTAAACTCTCTGAGCTCGACTATCAGATCAGTCGTAAGCGAGGTCAGCTAGCGACACTGAACAGCAAGAAAGAAGATTTGGAAACGTACGCGGCCGAGCAAGAGCGTTCGGGGAAAAAAGTGCATGAACAAACCGTGGAAGAGCTTGAGCGTTACGAACGACAGATTCAGGATATCCAGAACAATATTGATCAGATTGAACAAAGCAAAGATGTGATTCGTGTAGAGTTTCAGCGCGATATTGATCGTATGACGGAAATCTACCAGGAACGGGGCAAGAACAAAGCGGTGCAATGATTGGCTGTACCCTGAGTCAATTCATCTAATGCAATCAAGAAGGCCGCTCATAGAGCGGCCTTTGTGTATTCAGCAGAGGGTGTGATTAAGCAACCACTAATAACCCTTGTTGAATGACCAGCCATTGTTGTTCGAAACAGGTGGTTGGCTTTTTCTTGAAATTACTGCGGACGTAGTGATTAATTTGTCCATCCGCAAACGACAGCAAAAGTTGCGCTGTTTCCTGTACGCCGATGCGAGTGGTTTGTTGATCTCGAATCTCGGCTTCTCTCAGAACCTGTTTAAACTGTGTTTCCAGACGGTCATACAGTTGTTCCAGGCGCTCCCTGAGTCGGGGTTTTTCGCCTGCGAGTACTTCCCCATTGAGAATGCGGCACATCCCAGGGTTGCGCTCTGCAAACATCAAAATAAGACTCAGAATGCGTTCACACCGGACTAAGGTGTTGGCTTCATTTTGCATAATGCGATTGATGTTCGAGAATAAGGTTTCTTCGATAAACTCGATCAGTCCTTCAAACATTCGCGCTTTACTTGGAAAGTGGCGATAAAGCGCCGCTTCGGAAACCCCTACTTCTTTCGCAAGTGCAGCGGTCGTGATTCGCTGGCCTGGGCTGCTTTCTAACATAGAGGCCAAGGCTTCCAGTATCTGCAACTTGCGAGAAGGTTTCTTTGCGTTTTCGGTCATAGAAAAGCTTCCTTGATCGGAAAATAAAGGTTACAGCGGAACCTATTATGGTTGGTTGTCGTGCTTCAATTGGGGTCAGGCCCAGGAATCATAGCGTTGGGACAGTCTTCCAGAGAGAAGTACACCAGAGCGACATTCATAGGTTCCTGATGAATGCCGCCAGGTTGATATGTTAATCAAGCTTTTCGTTAGTGATTAAGGTGCCGACGCCTTGATCTGTGAAGATTTCTAACAAAATGGAGTGTGAAACACGGCCATCGATAATATGAGCGCGTTTTACACCTGCACGTACAGCATCCAGCGCACACTGAATCTTTGGTAGCATACCGCCATAAATGGTGCCGTCAGCGATCAGGTCATCCACCTGTTTGGCATTTAAGCCTGTTAATACTTCACCTTGTTTGTCCAGCAAACCGGCGGTGTTGGTGAGAAGCATCAGTTTCTCTGCTTTAAGAATTTCAGCTACTTTACCTGCTACCAGGTCGGCATTGATGTTGTAGGATTGCCCTTTCTCATCCACACCAACAGGGGCGATAACAGGAATAAAGTCACTACTGACCAGCATGTTGATCAGATCGGTGTTGACCGAACGAACCTGGCCCACATGACCAATGTCGATAATCTCTGGTTGTTGCATCTCAGGTGATTTGCGGGTCACTTTGAGTTTGTCTGCGGTAATCAGTTTGCCATCTTTACCGGTCAAACCGATGGCACTGCCACCTTGATTGTTAATCAAGTTCACGATGTCTTTGTTGACCTGACCGCCCAGAACCATTTCAACCACATCCATGGTGGCGCTGTCGGTTACTCGCATACCGTCGATGAACTTCGATTCAATGTTCAGTTTTTCCAGAAGGTCGCCGATTTGAGGGCCACCGCCGTGAACTACCACCGGGTTAATACCTACGGTTTTCAGTAATACGACATCTCGGGCAAACTGAATTTTCAGGTTTTCATCGACCATGGCGTTGCCACCGTATTTGATGACTAAGGTTTTGCCTGAAAACTTCTGGATATAAGGCAGTGCAGTACTAAGTACTGTGGCTGTATTGAGTGCTTGTTCTCTGTCGAGGGTCATGATGACTCCTGAAACTCAGGTTAGCTGATATAAGTGTTTGAATCGATTGGGAGGGGGATTAAACCCCCTTAGAACGGAATTTGCAATGATGGATCGACCTGGGCCAGTGCGTCTTTAAACTCTTCGACAATCAGGGTCAGAGCGTCCTGGTCATCCCCTTCGAATCGAAGGGTTAAGGTAGGCGTGGTATTTGAGGCTCGAACCAGTCCCCAGCCGTTATCGTAATCCACTCGGATGCCATCAATTTCGGTGATGGTCGCGGCAGGCGAATTCAGGTGTTCTTTCACTTTGTTGATAATGTCGAACTTACGCTGATCGGTTGTTTCGATGTGATATTCCGGCGTTAGCAGGCCAACCGGGAAGTCCTGAAATACTTCAGATACCGGTCTTGGATCGGTGCTCAGAAGTTCCAGTAATCGGGCACCTGCGTAGAGTCCGTCATCAAATCCATACCAACGTTCATTAAATACCAGATGACCGCTCATTTCGCCGCCTAAGGTGGCGCCGAGTTCCTGCATCTTACTCTTAATGAGGGAGTGGCCTGATTTCCATACCACCGGGCGACCGCCTTGTTGACTGATGTAAGCGCCAAGTTTGTTGGAGCACTTCACGTCATAGACGATGTCGGTGCCAGGGCAGCGGCTGAGCACATCTTTCGCAAACAGCATCATTAGCTGATCCGGTTGGACGATGTTGCCTTCATTATCGACCACCACCAGTCGATCTCCGTCACCATCAAAGGCAACGCCTAAGTCCGCATGCTTGCCCTGAACGGTGGCAATCAGGTCTTTCAGGTTTGCTTCTATGGTCGGGTCCGGGTGATGATTCGGGAAGTTGCCATCCACTTCGCAATACAAGGGAATAACATCACAGCCGATGCTTTCAAACAGTCTCGGTGCGTATTGGCCTGCGACCCCATTACCGGCGTCGACAACTACGGTCAGCGGTTGGGCCACTGCAATGTCTGAAACGATGCGCTCTAGGTAGTCCTGATCCAGATTGGCTTTGTGATAGGAGCCTTCACCGGAGAGTAAATCGTTTTCAATGATGCGGGTGTAGAGATTCCGTATGCCCTCTTCATGCAGAGATTCACCGTCGATCACGATCTTGATGCCATTATATTCCGGTGGATTATGAGATCCGGTGATCATCACACAAGTATTGGAGTCTTGCGTAAAGGCGGCAAAGTAGGCAACGGGGGTGGCTACCTGACCGATATCGATCACGTCACGGCCGGTGGATTTCAAACCATGAATCATCGCATTCGCTAATTCCGGACTGGACAGACGGCCATCGTAGCCGACGTATACCGTTTGTTGGCCTCGTTCGTAGGCTTCACTGCCAATGGCTTGACCGATCAGTTCTATGGTTTCTGGTGTCAGTTGTGAGCCAACTTGTCCGCGAATGTCGTAGGCTCGGAAAATCTGAGCCGGAACCAGCTGGCTGTCCCCTTCTTCCAGTTCCATCGATTCTTCGTCCAGATCCAAGTCCAAATGAAGATCGTCGGTGGCAATGTCCGCTTGATCCTGGGCTGATGAATTCTCAAACACATCAGGCGTTGTTGGAATTAAGGTATCGATCATACCCGGGCCATTTCGGCGGGTCTGCTGATACAGCGCCTGAGCCAGAGTTGCAAACTGTGGTAACGAGAAATCTGGCATCTTAGGCTTGCGGCCACCGGTTAGGGAAAGTGTCAGCTCTGACAGCATATGCATGTTTTTGTTGAGCTTTTGGTTCAGTACATATTGGAAAATCAACATACCAACAATAACAAGCAAACTGGCTATGGCACTGGCAATAAAGGTCTGATTTTGATCGACTAATGGTTGCGATAATTGAGCGTTCGATAGTTTGAAGCTTAATTGAATATGCGGGACGTTTGAGTTTTGAGTGAAGACCAGATTCTGGTTGTTGCCTTGTCCTTGCTGGAAGAGCAAGGTAGGCGAACCATTGGAGAATTGTTGTTGAATAATCAACTCCCCAAGCGATGAGTCCATTAAGAAGAAGCTGCCGATCACGGCACTGCTATCAAACGTAATCAACAGAGAACCAATCATCTTGTCCTGGGCATTATTAATCGGAGCGATGCTTTGCAGATAATAACGCTTATTGAGACGATGAAATTCCACAGGAACGCTCTTCCCTTTTTCCAGACGTTTGACCATATCCAGACCTGCAAACGTCAGTGGAATGTCTGAATGAGTGTCCAATTGAGCATGGCCTACAGGAATGATTCGGGTGCTGACGGCGAATGGCAGAGTAGCCGTAATGCGTCGTTCTGCTTGTTGAATGGCTTGAGGGTCGCGACTTGCAATAATTGAGGCTAAGCCTGCCTGAGTTGCAACACCTTGCGAGGCTTGCTGAGCGTTGCTGAGGTTGTTATTGAGTTGCGATAGGTAATTCGTTCCCAGCGTATGTTGCAGTGTCTTAACGTGTTTTTGGTTCGCGTCGCTGCTTGAGAGAAGTTGGACGCCAGTACTGATGGCGATGGCAATTAAGATAAACACCAGTAATACAAGGGTTAACCCGAACAGACCGTTTTTCTGTTTTGGGTTAGCTGGTTGTTTGGTTGACGCTTTGGGGGCTACGTCGGCTTCAGTGTTTTTCTTTTTAAAAAGGGCCACGTTAGAGTCCTAAATTGCTTAGTTACTGAGTCCATGTAAGGGATAAGCATAGCCTATTATGATCGCACACTATGCTTTCCCCCGATCTCTCTCGTTGAACCGAAGTGATTAGTGTTTGCCTGTACTGCCAAATCCACCTTCACCACGATGAGATTCATCAAAATCACTGACGATTTTAAATTCTGGTTGAATCACTGGCACAATCACCATCTGGGCAATACGTTCACCGATTTCAACCGTAAAACTGGTGTTACCACGGTTCCATACCGACACCATTAACTGGCCCTGGTAATCCGAATCGATCAGACCAACCAGATTACCCAACACGATGCCGTGTTTATGGCCTAGGCCGGATCTTGGTAACAACATCGCTGCCAAACCTGGATCATCAAGGTGGATGGCCATTCCTGTCGGGATAAGATGCGTTTCTCCCGGGTTAATGGTTAAGGCTTCGTCCAAACAGGCGCGTAGATCTAAACCGGCAGACCCCTGAGTCGCGTACGTAGGCATTGGAATAGATTGACCTAAACGGTCATCAAGGATTTTAAGATCTACAATTACAGACATGTATTTACCTTTAAGTCTTGAATTAATAAGTAGTATTTCATTTTGGACGATAAAATTGAATCGTCTAAATTGTGTGAATTTGTAGCCACAAAGTTAGGGGTGGCGTGTGACTAATCCTTTAACTGAGTCTTGATACAGTTAAGAATTTCGCTGGCCATTTGGGCTTTCGACATCAGCTCCAGTTCTCTCTGACCGCTTCCCCAGAAAACAGTGGCAGCATTATTATCGCTGTTGAAGCCAATCTTTGTATTGGAAACATCATTGGCCACTATCATGTCGAGATTTTTACGCGCCAGCTTTGCTTGGGCGTATTGAGCGACATCCTGCGTCTCGGCAGCAAAGCCCACCGTAAATGGTCGTTCCGGGTGTTGAGCCACGGTGGCGACAATGTCCGGGTTCTTGACTAGCTTGATGATCATCTGGTCTTCCCCGTCCACTTTTTTGATTTTGTGTTCGGCGATTTCGGATGGTCGATAATCCGCAACTGCAGCTGAAGCGATGAAAACATCGGTCTCAGAAATACGTTGCAAGCTGGCTTCGAGCATTTGCTCGGCACTTTTCACTTGAATGCGTTCAACCCGGTCCGGGCAGGGTAAGTTTGTTGGTCCTGAAATCAAGGTTACTTGGGCTCCCTGATCTGCCGCTGCCTGAGCTAATGCGTAGCCCATTTTTCCAGAGCTGTGGTTTGAAATGTAGCGCACAGGGTCGATGGCTTCTTGCGTTGGACCGGCCGTAATCACTACGTGTTTACCGGTAAAGGCGCCCTCTTCAAAGTATTCAGCAGTAAGCTCTGTGATTTGTTCAGGTTCGAGCATTCGGCCGGGACCAACATCACCACAGGCTTGTTCGCCCTCAGCCGGGCCCATCCAGATCAATCGTTGCTCATCATAAAGGCTTTTCAATTGTGCGATGTTGTTTTGGGTGGCTGGACTGGCCCACATTTGTTGGTTCATGGCCGGAGCCAAAGCAATTGGGGACTTTGTTGCCAGGCAGATGGTGCTTAATAGATCATCCCCTTTCCCTTGTGCCAGCGTTGCCAGGAAATTCGCTGTGGCAGGAGCAATAACCATCAAATCGGCCCAGCGAGCTAACTCAATGTGGCCCATGCCAGCTTCTGCTTCAGGATCGAGAAGGCTGGTATGTACGGGGTTCCCTGACAGGGCTTGTAAGGTCAGAGGCGTGACAAACTCTTGGGCGGATCGGGTCATGACCACATGAACTTCAGCGCCAGCCTTTTTATAATGACGGACCAGCTCTGCACACTTATAGGCGGCAATACCACCAGTAATACCCAACAGAATACGCTTGTTTTGCAAACGAGACAGAATATTTCCTGAGTTCATCTGTGTGATCCGTCCTTTCAATGCGATAAAAAAGCAGAATATACCACGGCTGACTGCAAATTCAGACAATAAGCGGATGTTCTCTCTGATATGAAGTTGTTACTGAGTAAGGCTCAGTCACAGGAGGACAGAACATGGCAATTAATCACTGGCCATTAGCGGAACGCCCAAGGGAGAAACTGATCGAGCGCGGAGCCACAGCCTTATCGGATGCCGAGCTATTGGCGATTTTTTTGCGAACGGGGGTAAAAGGAAAGACAGCGTTGGATTTGTCTCGGGAATTACTGAATGAATACGGCGATTTGCGCAGCTTATTAAAAGCCTCGGAGCATCGGTTCTGTCAATCGCATGGTCTCGGGCAAGCCAAGTATGTTCAGTTACAGGCTGTGATGGAAATGAGTAAGCGGGTTTTGCAAACGGGCTTGAAACGCGGAACCGCATTAACCTCTCCGGCTCAGTCCAGAGAAGTGATCGGTCGTGAACTGAGAGATGAAGTGCGAGAAGTCTTTGCGTGTTTGTTTCTGGATAATCAACACCGGGTGATTACCTTTGAACGGCTGTTTTGGGGCACCGTTAATGCTGCCAGTGTCTATCCGAGAGAAGTGGTACGACGAGCCTTGGAGTTATCCTCCAGCGCGGTGATCTTTGCACATAATCATCCGAGCGGTGTGGCTGAACCGAGTCGTGCAGACCGTCAAATCACCGACCAGTTGATTAATGCGTTGTCATTAATAGAGGTTCGGGTTTTGGATCATTTTGTGGTCGGTGATCCGGATGTGGTAAGTTTTGCGGAACGAGGCTTACTTTGATGTATAAACTTGCTGTTCATCTTGTATTTGACCCAAACAGCACTGTTTGTATATGAAATATTCAATAAAACTTGCTATTGGTTGGTCGCTCTGGTATAAATGCCCGCTCGATTTATGCCGGTGCCAAAAATATTAATCAGATTGAGTTAAATCTGGTGGCTTAATATACAAGAGCATCATTAGTTAACAGAATTTATTGCGACGAATATAATTCGTTGGAGGCGAAACAATGTCTAGGGTTTGTCAAGTAACTGGTAAGCGTCCAGTCACTGGTAACAACGTTTCACACGCAAACAACAAAACCAAGCGTCGTTTCTTGCCAAACCTGCAGACGCACCGTTTCTGGGTTGAAGGCGAGAAACGTTTCGTAAAACTACGTATCTCTACTAAAGGTATGCGTATTATCGATAAGAAGGGCATCGAGGCTGTACTTGCTGACCTTCGCGCTCGCGGCGAAAAAATTTAAGGAGCCTGAACCATGCGTGATAAAATTAAACTAGTTTCATCTGCTGGTACTGGTCACTTCTACACTACGGACAAGAACAAGCGTAATACTCCAGACAAGTTGGAGTTCAAAAAATACGATCCTGTTGTTCGTAAGCACGTGATCTATAAAGAAGCTAAAATCAAATAAGATTTCTGCTTCCAGCGAGAACCCGGCTTTATGCCGGGTTTTTTCGTTTTGGTACTTTTCAAGCAAACACACCACTGCCCGTACTTTGCCGGCTTCGTCTAAACTTTCCCTAAGAATTAATCGATTGAGGTTACTATGGAATTTCTCAATGCCTTTCTGATGTTGTTTTTGATTATGGATCCATTGGGGAACTTACCTGTCTTTATGTCGGTATTAAAGTCCGTGCCGGAAGAGCGTCGTACTGCAGTTCTGCGTCGTGAGCTATTGATTGCGCTTACGATCATGATGATCTTTTTGTTTGCTGGTCAGGCGATTCTCAATGCGCTAAATCTGAAGCAGGAATCGGTCAGTATTGCCGGTGGTATTATTCTGTTTATCATCGCGATTCGGATGATTTTCCCAGGGCGTGGTGGTGTCATGGGGGCGCAACCCGAAGGCGAACCCTTCGTTGTTCCGTTGGCGACACCTATGATTGCCGGGCCTTCGATTTTGGCGATGTTGATCCTGTTAGTGAACAATGAGCCAGAACGTCAGTTGGAATGGGCTTTGGCCTTATTCTGCGCCTGGCTTTTTAGCTCCATCATCTTGTTAGCCTCTAAGCCGTTGTTTAAGTTATTGAAGCAACGGGGTTTGATTGCTATCGAACGCCTGATGGGGATGATTCTGGTGATGATGTCGGTGCAAATGTTTTTGGATGGCGTGGTGCATTACGTTCAAACCCAAAGCATGTAAGAGACTTGTGCTCGTAGGGCGTCTTCTTCCGTAGGTGTTGTTTATTCGTTAATGCTTGCTGGTAAAGGTAGGCAAGCTCAAGTGCTTGCGTATGGCAATCACACGTAATACACAGGTAATGCTGAGTGTGAGCAGGATGCGCCACTCCTCGTCTAACAGTGATTCGGTCGCAAAGTAGCTGACACCGCCGGCAATGGCGGTCAGAGCATAGATCTCTTCTCTTAAAACCAGCGGAATGTCGTTAGTGAGGACGTCACGGATCATACCTCCAACCGTCCCGGTCATAACCCCCATGATAATGCAAATGGTGGGGCTGGCATCCAATGATTGAGCTACCTGAATCCCGATAAGATTAAACGTAGCCAAGCCGATGGCATCCATATACAACAACCATTGACGTTTTCGGTGAATGTGGTTGGCAAACGACATCGTCAAGATGACCGAAGCTAACACCACAAACACGTAAATGTCATTTCTCACCCAAAACACAGGGGTGTTACCTAACACCAGATCCCGGAAGGTGCCTCCACCCACAGACGTCACTAACGCTAAAACAATAACGCCAAATAAATCGATGCCTTTTCCGCGTGCAGCCAGGGTGGCTGATGCGGACAGCACGGCCACCCCGAATAAATCCAGGCTATAGATAATTAATTCAGTCATGTCGTTGGTATCGATTAGTAATCAGTGTTGCTCTAATAGCAGGTGTCCGTGCTTGCTGACGGTGGCGTGCCAGTTTGGTTTTATCAGTGTAGTGGAAACTTGTTCACTGATCAGTGCCGGCCCTTGAATCACTGCTCCTGCCGGTAACGATTCACGTTGATATCTGGGCACCTGATCCGAAATCTGGAAGAGCGCTACCTCGCCTTCCGGTGCACTTGCTTGATCGCCTGTGTTGCTGATGGTGTTGCTTAATTCCGGCATTGAGATCTGATGGGTGAAAGCAAACACACGTACTCGTAAGGTTACTAACTCCACTGCCAGATTCATGCTATGACCAAAGCGTGTCTGATGGGCTTGATGGAAGCGTTCGATGAGGTCGCTTCTTGGTTCGATGGCGAGATTAATTGTGAAGGATTGCCCCTGATAACGTAAATCCGCAGAAACCTGTTGTTCCAGCTGCTCTGACAGAACACCCTCTGCCAATAGTTGTGATCTGCCCTGCTCGATTAAATCTGTCAGTTGTTGATCGATTTCAGACCACTGTAATTGGGTTGAATCGAGATTGACGGTTTTCGACAGCTGGCGCTCGTGTGGCGCTACCAACATGCCGTAGGCAGAAAGTACTCCGCCGAGGCGTGGTACCAGCGCTGTCTTAATGTTCATGGATTCTGCAATATCACAGACATGCAAGCCGCCGGCGCCACCGAAACAGGTTAAGCGATAGTCTCTCGGGTCTTCACCGCGTTTTACGGCGATGTTTCTTAATGCTCGTGTCATGTGCTCATTGGCAATGGTAATGATGCCTAAAGCGGCTTCTTCTGTGGTTAACCCGAGCGGTTCGGCAATGGTGTTGACGGCTGCTTTGGCCTTTTCCAAATCCAGAGTCATTTGTTTACCCAAAAAGGCCTCTGGGCGTAAGCGTCCAAGCACGGTATTAGCATCGGTGACGGTTGGTCGTGTACCGCCCCGGCCGTAACAGGCTGGCCCGGGAAAGGCACCTGCCGATTCAGGGCCTACCTGCAGTAAACCGCCTTGATCAAGATAGGCGATGGAGCCACCACCTGCGCCGATGGTGTGCATGTCTACCATCGGTACCGCAACTGGATAATCACCAATGTGGCCATCATTGGTCAGACGGATTTCCCCATCAATCACCGCCACATCGGTGGATGTGCCGCCCATATCGAAGGTCAGCAGGCGTTGTTCATTGATATCTTTAGTCAGCGAACGTACTGCTGCCAAGCCTCCTGCTGGTCCCGACAATAATAGATTTACTGCGCGATTGGCCGCTTGAGAAGCATCAATGGTACCGCCGGATGATTGCATGATTGCTAATGGTGACGGTGATACCCTGTCTTTCAGTTGTGTCAGGTAGGTTGATACCAAAGGGCCGAGCCAGGCATTTAGCCAGGTTGCCATCCCTCGCTCGTATTCTCGGTACTCAGGCAACACATAAGACGATCGAGAGGTGTAATAGCTGTCGCCGATCGCTTGCTCGATTTGTTGTTCAAACTGGTCATCCAGAAATGAGAATAGCAAGTTAATTGCTACGGACTCTGGTTGTAATTCAGCCAGTTGTGCTTTCAAAAGCGCAATGTCTTCTGCCGTTAACGGTTCAAATACGCTACCGTTGGCATCTAACCGCCCTCCTGTTTCCAGGCATAAGTTGGCTTCTACTGGTGGTGGCGTTTCTGTGGGCGTTAGGTTGTAAAGCTCTTTACGGGTTTGACGTCCGATTGTGAGCGTATCTTTGAAGCCTCGATTAGTGATGTAGGCGGTTTTGACACCTTTTCCTTCCAGTGCTGCATTGGTAGCGACAGTACTGCCATGAACCAGTATCAATTCACCTCGTTCGATTAAGGGGTGTAAGCCAAGCTCTTCAATACCTTGCAGAATTGCACGGTCAGGGGCATCAGGAGTGGAAAGGACTTTGTGAACTTTTATCTGTTGGCCATCAAATAGAACAAAATCTGTGAAGGTACCACCGGTATCAACGCCTAGAAACATGAGGCTTCCTTATTGTGCGAGCAGACTGAAACGGAATTTTAAGGGGGTGCCAGGTTGGGAACAAGTGAAAAAGCACAGGGTCACGGGATCTTCATGTTTTGGCTCCCGTAAAGCGAGCGCTGACTTATCCAGATACGTTTATCAGGCCAAACCGGAGTTCGGCCAGGAAGAAAGGATTAAGCGCAATACCGTCGTGCGGCGCTGATTGGCGTTACTTTACTGGATGTCTTGGTTTCTTGCTCGGTAGCAACACCGTATCTGGTGGCAGCACTGCTGACCGCTGATTGGGTGGATTGTGATCCACCATGACCTGACAGGGTACTCAGTAACAAGTTTGCTTTGGCATCAACCAAGGTGACGAAGTGGTCGAGAGATTCTCCTAAAATGCCATGCAGTGCCGCTTTCTTTACTGGCACAGTTTTTTCGAGCGGTGGCAGACTTAAATCGTTTTTATCCTTAATGCGATGAATCAAGGTCGCAAACTGGAATACATCCAGAAGATTAAACGGGCCGGCGGTGAGCTCTTCAAATTGATCGCGGTGGCGAATGCAGTTAACAACTTCTTCTTCCATCTGCCAATGCTTAGCCAACACGACACCAATGTTGGATGAAATTTGTGATGGCATCTCTTCAATTTCTTCTGCCGAAGGCATAGCCAGCTTGTGATTTTGAAGGTAAGACAACAGCATCAAGGTTCCTACGTGGTACATGGATCCCGCTAATAACGCCATATCCGGGTCAACTCGGACTCCGTAATCCGCAATCCGACTGGCAATGGCGGAACTCAAGGTACCGATACGCATATTTTGTTGCCACAGTGTTCGAATTACATGCCGGCTCGGCATGCTGCGTTTTACGAAGGTGGTTTCCATCGAGTGGGTTAACACAATCGAAGTAACAGAGGTGGTTCCTAAACGAATAATGGCTGAGTTCAGGTCAGACGATGGACGAGACCCGTAGAATGCCGTTGAATTGGCGGCTTGCATGATAACAGATACGATTTCTGGATTGGCATGCAATGGCGGTAGCAGGTCTTTAACCCGAAAATTAGGGTTCGCTAAAGTGTGTCTTAGTTTCATTGATGTATCGGGTAAATTGGGAAGCTTAATTTTCCCGGCAAGGATGTCCTGATAAACCTTAAATTGAATGCCTGAGCGCCACATATTCGCTGTTCCAACTGTCTGTGTTGTTATTATTTATTATTATTTTTATTGTCGTACTAAATGATTAGACATCGAAACTCATACTAAAACATTCGTTTAAAAACACAAAGCTTTTAAACGATAAATCTGTCAGTAGGTGACGGAGTGTTGATGACGGGTAGCTTAAGCGCCGGTCGCTACCCGAATTGGTGGTAAGGGGCTGAATAGTTATTTGAGAATGATGAAATAGGGAATTTATTGATGAGAGGTGCCAGGCCGCGATAAATGACCAGAGCATGGCCATCAATCATTTGCACAAAGTGGTTTGCTTCTTCTCGAATCAGTTTTTCTTTAATGGCTTTGATGAAAGGTAAACTGTCTTTTAAGGCGACTACATTTGGATTTTGCTTGGTTGTGTTTTGATAATGAGTCACAGCCATGTGGAAAATATCGACCATCCCGAAAGGTTGACGATTAACTTCCTGATAATAACTTCTTTGTAGGGCGCATTCACATACGGAAGGGTGTAGTCGCCATTGAATGGCTGCGAGTGATGCAATATTGCTGGCAAGCGGAGAAGGGATGTTATTCGCCTCTTTGATACCCGGAACCGCAAGCCCTTTATTCCGGAAACTGTTGATCAACAAAATGGTGCCTAAATGATAGACCAAGCCCGACAATAAGCTTGGTTGCAGCGGGACGTGATTGTATTTACTGAGTCTGGCAAACAGAGCTGCACAGATTGAGGATATTTGGAGGCTTTCTTCCCAAAGTTGGCGAATGGTGTGGTGCGCCGGTAAATTATCACTGAGTACGATATTTCGTATTGCGAACATGGAAATGTACTCGGAAACTTGTTGATCAGATAAGGTCGTTAATGCCTGATCAATGGTGCTCAACGCAGAAGCACCATAATAACGATCAAAGTTTGCGGCATTGATTAATAGCTGGCAGAGGTCTGGGTCTGCGGAGAGCTTGTCAATAATTGATGGATGGTTAATTGAACCGCTTTGTGCGTATTTGGCTAATTCATTTTGAATGGATGAGAAGTGGTTGCTTAATGATGGTAGTTGAGCCCGGCCATTAAGCAGATCTTTGTATATTTTATAGTGATGATCGAGACTCCACATCGTCTGTACTTCCTTTATTAATTAGGCGGTCCTGGCCTAGAGACTCTGATTTTCGTCCTGTTATACGTGTATTCAGGAGTAATAATCAATAGTCATCTTTATGAAAAGCTTCCCTAAGTTACTGACTTTAATATAAAGAAGACCAATGGTATGTGGGTAAGCGTAAGGAAAGGATGTAAGATAATGCCTTGTAATTATCAAAATGTTAGGTATGTATCCGTGTCATCAGTAAATCTTGAAGCAGGTTGGTTGCAGCATTTAGGGGCTGAGTTTGAGCAACCATACATGCAGCAGCTTAAAACGTTTTTGAAAGAGCGCAAAAAAGCGGGAGCTGTGGTCTATCCGGAATCCGAAGACTGTTTTAATGCGTTTAACTATACACCGTTTGATCAGGTTAAAGTCGTGATACTCGGGCAGGATCCATATCATGGGCCGGGCCAAGCGCATGGGTTAAGTTTTTCTGTGAAACCGGGCGTAGCTATTCCTCCGTCCTTAAGAAATATCTACAAAGAATTAGAACATGATTTGCATATTCGACCGGTTAAACATGGATATTTGGAGTCCTGGGCAAAGCAAGGTGTGTTGTTGCTAAACAGTGTTTTGACGGTTGAACAGGGCCAGGCGGCGGCGCATCAGGGGAAAGGGTGGGAGACCTTTACCGATCGTGCGGTACAAGCATTAAGCCAGCATCGTGATGGTTTGGTGTTTCTGTTGTGGGGCAGTCATGCCCAGAAAAAAGGGAAGCAGGTGGATCGAAATAGACATCTGGTGTTGGAAACTACCCACCCCTCGCCATTGTCTGCTCATCGAGGGTTCTTGGGGTGTCGGCATTTTTCAACGCTCAATCAGTATTTGATGCAACGAGGGCTTGACCCCATTCAGTGGCAATTGCCTGATTAGTGCGGTTCGATTGGTCGTGCATTAATCGCAAAACAACACCGCTGTCATTGGTTGCGGGTAGTGTTTATTTCGTTGTCCATAATTGTTAAACCAGATCTTTGATCCTGAGAGAACATCATGCCTGAACTGCCAGAAGTAGAAACGTCCCGAAGAGGAATTCGTCCCCACATATTGAATAAACAGGTGAGTTCGGTTGAGGTTAGGGTATCCAAACTTCGTTGGCCTGTGCCGGATTCTCTTGAGTATCAATTGATGGGGCGAGAATTACTTGCAGTCAATCGACGCGCTAAATACTTATTGTTGGAATTTGAGCATGGCACATTGATGATTCATCTCGGTATGTCAGGCAGCGTCCGGGTACTAAAAGAGTGGGCAGAGCCTGGAAAACATGATCATGTGGATATCTCTTTTAAAGACAAGGCTGGTCAGGTATGTGTATTGAGATATAACGACCCAAGGAAGTTTGGTGCAGTATTGTGGTTAGAGGATGTTGAGTCCTCTGAGCAAATCAAACATTTAGGCCCTGAACCGTTGTCTGCTGACTTTACTGGGTATTATTTACATCAACAGGCCAAGACTCGTTCCGTAGCGATTAAGCAATTGATTATGGATAACAAAGTGGTGGTGGGTGTCGGGAATATCTATGCCAACGAAGCATTATTTACGGCGGGCATTCGTCCAACACTACCTGCCAATAAGATTGGCTATGCTCGATATCAGCGTTTGGTGTCGTCAATCAAACAGGTATTAAGCCAAGCCATTGCTCAGGGTGGTACTACATTAAAAGATTTCGTCGGAGGCGATGGCAAACCGGGGTACTTCCAGCAAGAATTGCAGGTATATGGTCGCGCAGGTTTGGCGTGTTATGTCTGCGGAACTCAGCTGGAAGATATTCGAATGCAGGGGCGTTCTACGGTCTATTGCTCAAAATGCCAAAAAGGTCGCTAAAAAAACTGACAAAGGGCCTGAAACCTGCCTATTATTAGTGGATACTTTTATCAGATATAGGTGCTAGATCTATGTCTTCCAAGTACAGATTGAAGGAATAATAAAATTATGTACACAATATTGACCCGGATCGCAAAATTCTTCGCAATGTCTGTGCTGATTGTTCAGCTTATTCTTCCTACCCAAGGCATGGCCGATTCGCTTTCCAAGCAAAAACAATTAAATCAGCCAGGACCTGCAGAAATGGTATTAGACGGAATTGTTGTGCGACCCATTATGCTTGGACTTACGGTATTAGGAACAGCGGTGTTTATTGTGACCTCTCCGTTTTCTTTGCTTGGAGGAAATGTTGAGGACGCAGCGGATGAATTGGTGATTAAGCCAGCCAAGATGACTTTTATTCGATGCTTGGGCTGTTCTACTCCTGAGCGGAAATATGACGTGGTTGAACAAGAACCTGCCGAAAGTAACTAAAAGTAAAGTTTTTTGTGGAAAAGGCCTCGTAAGAGGCCTTTTTTATGTGTGACAATAGCCAGCGTTCGCACTTAAGGAGAAAAATAATGATAACTACACGAACGCTGGCCTGCTTATCAATCGTATCTTTACTGCCTTTTACCTCGTTAGTTCATGCTGAGATGGGGCCTTATGTAGGGATAGGTGCTGGATTTACTCAGTTTGATGATGATGGCTTTATCGATGATCTTGGCGCAGAAGATGGTTGGGATGATAGCGGTACGGCCTATCGGTTTATTGCAGGTTATAAGTTCTCTGATAATTTTTCTGCAGAGTGGAGTTATCAGGATTACAACTACAATGAATATGGTGTTGATGCTTTAAGCAATGTTGAAATGCAGGCTTGGCATCTTTCTGTATTGGCTGCGTATCCTATAGAAGAGAGTCCGTTAGGTAAGTTGGATATCTTCGGTAAATTGGGCTTTGGTGAGGCCGACTATAGATACAAAGGGGTATACACCAATGATACCGGGTCTAGTCAACAGACGTTTAGCGTAGGTGAAGAGCAAACCTCAGAGTCCTTTATTTTAGGGGCAGGAGCTCAGTTTTATCTCAATCCTGATTTTAGACTTCGAACTGAACTGGATATGACGACGTTTAACTTAGATACTTCGTTTGGTAATGGTTCAGTCACGTATGTAACTCGAGACTATAGTTTCCGAGCTATGACGGCCAGTGCGTCTATTGTCTACGCTTTCTAATTGCCTATCTTTGAGCTTCCGATGCGTCTAGGATCGGAAGCCGCAAATATCTTATTTTTAGTTTTGTCCCATAGTACCGCTTGCATATTGCCATATGTTCGGCCTACCGATTTCAGTGTGTAGCCATATTTCTCTAGTTGCAGTTTTTCGGCGTCGCTGAAGGTATCAGGTTCATGCTGGATGACATCGGGTAGATACTGATGATGGAATCTTGCTCTGGAGACCCAGCGTTCAACAGGTGCTTGGTTCAGATGCTCGAGCGCACCCAGAAAAACCATTGTTATGATGCGACTTCCGCCCGGTGTTCCGAGAATCGCAAGTGAGTGATCACTCTCAATGAATGTAGGCGTCATACTGGACAGAGGGCGTTTACCTGCGTGTACTTCGTTTGCCCTGGTTGCTATCAAGCCATAAGCATTGGGTACCCCGGGTTGGCTGGAGAAGTCATCCATCTCATTATTTAACAACAGGCCGGTATCTGGGTCGGTGTAAGCGGAACCAAAGGGCAGGTTAATGCTCAGCGTGGCAGAAACCCGATTTCCGTCCTTATCGAGAATGGAATAGTGGGTGGTGTCAGTACCTTGTTTGGGAGGTAACACAGCTTTCAGATCTGAGCTGGGTGTCGCTTTTTCGTATTGGATAGTACTTGCAAGGTTTTTGATGTAGTTAGGGCTTGTCAGTTTGCTTGGAATATCGGTGAACTGAGGATCACCCAGATACTCTGCTCTGTCCCGATACGCTCGACGCATCACTTCCACCAAGAGTTGTGTTTGTGCGGCTGATGGCTGATCGGGTAGTTGAAGGTGGGATAGCATGCCAAACATTTGAGCTAATGCGATTCCTCCAGCTGAGGGGGGTGGCGCGGTGATAAATTTATGGCCTTGATATTCGAACCGGATAGGTTGTCTTTCAATGATTTGGTAATTAGCCAAATCTTTGAGGCTCCAAATACCGCCATGCGGCTGCATGTTGGACACCAGATGTTGCGCGGTTACCCCTTTATAGAAACCGTCACGGCCTTGGTCTGCCAATCTTCTCAGGGCATTTGCCAGAGCGGTTTGAACAATTAGGTGATTTAGCTTGGGAATTTCCCCGTTGACTAAGAACACTGCGGAGGTCGTGGTATCCGATTGCATTGCTTTAAGTCGATAGCCTGCCAGTTTTCGATAAACCTCATCCACAGGAAATCCTTTCTCTGCAAAGTGGATTGCCTCGGAGAGCGTCTCTTTCAAAGGAAGCTTGCCGTAGTGTTTGGCAAGGTGGGCTAATGCGGCAGCTTGACCCGGAATTCCTGCAGCTAATGGACCATTGATGGATAAACTTTTTATGACGCGATTGGAGGCATCCTGATAGAGTTTAGGATGCGCTTTTTCCGGCGCAGTTTCACGACCATCAATAAAGGTGTGCTGATCTTTCTCGGCGTTATAGATTAACCAGAAGCCACCTCCGCCAAAGCCTGAACTGTAGGGCTCCACAACGGCTAAGACTGAGGCTACAGCAATGGCTGCATCAAAGGCGTTGCCACCTTTTTCCAGAATGTTAATGCCCGCCTGAGTGGCTAATGGGTGTGCTGATGCAACGGCGTGTTGCTTGGGATGGGTTGAGGCATTAGCCGTTACTGATAGCGAAACGGTTAAGAGAATAAAAAGAGTGCTGAGAAGATTAGCCCATTTTATTCGAGTAACGGCGATGATGTTTTTTAACCCTGACCTGTCAGTTTGTTGAATTTGTCCATCAACTGATCTTTGGTTTCGGGGTTGTCTGGATCGATGAGAATGCAGTCTACAGGACATACTTCAATACACTGAGGTTCGTCATAGTGACCCACGCATTCAGTACACATGGACGGATCTATTTCATAGACCACATCGCCAGGGTATATGGCTGCGTTAGGACATTCTGGTTCACAAACGTCACAGTTAATGCATTCGTCAGTAATTAGTAGTGACATACTGATGTCTCCTGCGACTTGGTTATATCAAAAGCATGGTTGAATAAAGATTATATAGCGTTCTTGCTAACATGCTCTTGTAAAACTTGTTCTACCTTCGGATGAACAAATTTTGAAATATCTCCACCAAGTGCGGCAATTTCTCTTACAAGTGTAGATGAAATGTAGGAATTTTTTTCATCTGGGGTTAGGAACATGCTTTCCACATTAGGTGCTAGCACTCGGTTCATGTTGGCAAGCTGGAACTCATATTCGAAGTCGGATACCGCTCTTAACCCACGTAATATTACATTGGCATTTACGTCAGTCACAAAATCGGCAAGCAGATTACGGAATCCCACGATTTCAACATTGTCCAAATGGGCGGTAATTTCCTGAGCCAATTGAACCCGAGTGTCGAGTGCGAGTGTTGGGCGTTTCTTGGGGCTTTCGGCCACCGCCACAATTATCTTATCGAATATGCGTGCTGCACGCTCAATCAAGTCTGCATGACCATTGGTAATTGGATCAAAGGTACCCGGATAAACGACAATATTCATAGTGATTCCGTATAAACACCGTAAATTTGAAGGGCATGTTACCTAAATTTACGAGACTTGGTAAGAGCTCAGGTTCAGTTTCATCGCCCAAGATCAATGGATTCAAGGATTTTTATCAATCTTGGGACAATAACAGAGAGAAATGAGTAAAAAAGACGCCGGCAGTTATCGAAATAACTGCCGGCAGGCACCTCGGGAACAGAGGTTAACGAATAAAAAACTTATAAATCATTTTGTGGATCATTTTGCCGTACGGAGCATACGCCAGTTTGCCACTGTTTAGACGAGGCTTGCTTAGTACGGACTTGGCATGAGAGAAGGTCAAGAAGCCTTCATGTCCGTGATAAGCGCCCATACCTGATGGCCCAATGCCGCCGAATGGAAGGTCATCCAGTGCAACGTGCATGATTGCGTCGTTCAAACACACACCGCCAGCGTGTGTTTTGGCCAACACATGTTCCTGTTCTTCAACGTTGTAACCGAAGTAGTAAAGCGCCAACGGGCGTGGACGATCGTTCACAAAATTGATGGCTTCATTCATGCTGTGGTATGTCATCACAGGCAGGATTGGGCCAAAAATCTCTTCCTGCATGATGGTCATGTCAGGTGTTGGGTTCAATACGATATGAAGCGGTAATTTTCTTGTGCCAGAGCTTAAGTCTTCATTAGCCGGATTGATTTCAATGACTTCTGCACCCTTGTTGCGAGCATCTTCAATCCAGGATTTCAGACGCTGATATTGGCGCTCATCAACTATCGCAGTGTAATCGTGGTTGTCTTTGATGGATGGGTAAAGACGGGCAAAAGTCTCTTTATAGTAATCAACAAATTCGTTTACTTTGTCAGAAGGACAAAGCACATAGTCTGGAGCAACACAGGTTTGACCTGCATTGAACGATTTACCAAAGCAGATACGGTCTACTGCGTCATGCATAGGTACATCAGGTGCAATAATCGCAGGAGACTTACCGCCTAACTCCAATGTTACCGGTGTTAGGTTTTCTGCCGCAGCGCGCATTACATGGCTACCTACCAGAGTAGAGCCAGTGAAAAGAATGTGATCGAACGGCTTTTTAGTGAATTCCTGAGCAACGTCCGCTTCGCCCGTGATGACGCTGACCAAGGTTTCGTCGAAAGTTTCAGAAATGATTTTGTCCAACAACGCGGAAGTTCTAGGCGTGTATTCAGACATCTTAACCATGGCGCGGTTACCGGCAGCTAACGCAAAGCACAAAGGACCAAGAGCCAAGAAGATAGGATAGTTCCAAGGAACCACAATCCCTACCACCCCTTTAGGCTGGTAAACAACTTTTGCTGAAGCTGGTTGGAACAGGATGTTTACGTGACGTTTCTCCGGTTTCATCCACTTCTTAAGGTTTTTCATGCAGTAGTTGATGCTGGAGACCACTGACATAATTTCAGCGATCAGTGTTTCGTCCTTAGAGCGGCTGCTGAAGTCTGCATTGATGGCATCGCAAATCTCAGTTTCATATTTCAATACCATAGCCTTTAGGCGCTTGAGGTTAGTCAGGCGTTCAGACAAGTTGGGCATCGGGTTTTCACGAAATGCTTGTTTTTGAGCACTTAGAATTTGATTCAAGTGCTGTATTTCGCGTTTTGATTCCGAAAGTGCAACAACGTTTGCAACCATGGTATTGCTCCTTTATTGGCCTATGAGCCCTATAAATTCGTGATAAAAGCGCTAAAACCTGCTCTATTTGTGTTTAGAGTAATTGCTCTAATTGAGAAATGCAACTCCTTTTGTCTAATTTATACTCAATAAATGTTAGATAGGGCATGGATGGGGTGAAATTGAAGGCAGAGCCTTTGACCCGATTCCAAAGATAAGTGAAGATAGAGTTCTGACTCTAAACTCATCTCTACGATGAACCTAAGTAAGCGAGATGCATGAACACAAAAGAACGAATTCTTGAAGCTGCGTTGGTGTTATTCAACGAACAAGGCGAGCGTAATGTAACAACCAATCATATCGCCGCTCACTTGGGGATCTCTCCTGGTAATCTTTATTATCACTTTAGAAACAAGTCGGAAATCGTCTATGAAATCTATCAGGAATACGAACAGCTGGTGGATCAAACACTGGAAGTGCCGGAAGATCATGATTTAACGATTCAGGATAAAGCGCATTATCTGGAAGCGGTGTTTGAAGGTATGTGGGTGTTTCGTTTTCTTCATCGTGATTTAGCGTATTTCATTGATAACGATGAGCGATTGAGAGAGCGATACACGGAATTCAGTCGTCGCTGTCTTGAAAAAGTGGGTGCCATTTACTATGGCTTACGACGTGCCGGGATTATCGACATCTCGGATGAGGAAATCAAAGCCTTGGCTATTAACAGCTGGTTGGTGGCAACTTCCTGGGCAACGTACCTTCGTACGGCCGATTATGATACGGGCTTAGAAGATCAGATTACCCGTGATCGTCTACGTCGAGGCATCTATCAAGTGTTTGCCTTGGAACGCCCTTATCTCAAAGAGCATGTTCGTGAAGAAGTGGAAGATGTTCAATTGAGTTTCTTGTCGAATTCCTGACCCCTCTGAGTAAGTATTTACGCCCTTTTCGATGGGCGTGAAACCTACTGTCTGGTAACTCCAGAATCTTGTCGTATCTATTGTGATTAAAGTCTCAAAATAGGGGTATACTCTATTCTTTCGGACTGCTTATAGGCACAATGTGTATGATAATTAATCAAGTTGTCATAAATAGTGCCAACAGGACTGTATGAAAACACTGAGAACTCAGTTGTTTTTACCCAGCCTCGTGCAGACACTTGCTTGATGAGGTTGTTTAAGCAGCCCCGAAAATAATAACAATAATTTATGAAAAGGTTCCGGTCATGTCCTGTTTACGTAATGCACTCGTTGGATTGCTGATCATGTTGTCGTGGTCCTCTCACGCGGCGATGATTTCAGATGTAGAAATTGCTGATGATGTTTCCCTTGGTGATGGTAATGCTGAGCTCCATTTAAATGGTGCGGCACTGAGGAAGAAATACCTGATCGTCCAGGTTTATGTTGGTGGTTTGTATTTGGAAAAAACCTCAAAAGACCCTGTTGAGATTATTCAAGCCGATGGCTATAAGCGTATGTTGTTTCATGTGTTACTGAAGCGCGTGAGTGCTCGTAAGGTAGCAAATGCATTAAACGAAGCATTGGTCATTAACATCAGTAAAGACGAACATGAGATGTTAAAGCCTCAAATCGATGAGTTCCTGTCGTTGTTCGATGATATTCGATTGCACAAAGGGGATGAGGTCACCATTGATTACCTGCCGGGAAAAGGCACGTTAGTTCATATTCCTGAAAAAGAAGACCGCTTGTTGGAAGGTAAAGCCTTTTATGATGCGTTGCTTAAAGTCTGGATTGGCCCACAGCCTGTCAGTAAAGACTTTAAACAACAAATGCTCGGTGTTTCCGAAGAAATGGACATGGACGAAGAGTCCTAAGTTGAGTGAAAATCACTCAAATATCGTACAAACATTTAGTAAATTCGAGAAACTTGTCTATAACTTAATATTGCTTGGGTAGTAACTCATTGCCTGCGGAGAAGCGAGGAAGTTTATGGCAAATTATAACGACAAAGATTTTTTCTCGAATGACAATCAACAACCATCACGGTCCAGTCATGTAGAGCTGAGAGCTCAACTGGAAAGCGATATTGAAAACTTTTTAAAGGCCGGTGGCGCAGTAACAGTGGTAGAACCAAATGTTATGGCTGATCCACCGAAGAAACCTGAAACAAAGTACGGAAGTCGCCCCATTTAGTCTCTCGTTACATCGCATTGGGCGTTGGAGCTGTAGCCCATGCGAGTTGTCCTACTTCTTATTTTTATTGTTCTTGCCGCATTAGGTGGATTAAGCCTTTGGTTCACGCAATCAACGCCTGAGCTCATGGTTTCGTTATCTCCGTCAAACTCTTCCAGTAATTCTTCTACGTTTAATACTGACGATTCGCTCTCAAATGATCGAGAGAAAGTGATTACCTATCAGGAAAATCAGGATGAAAGCACGCCTGGTTTACGTCATGAGCAAGAGATTCTGATGTCGCTGCCCCGTTCTCTTAGAGGAACGGATGTGAATGGTGGCTTTGAAGTCGACAGTAACGGTCATTTGGTTCTGTCCAAGTCGAACAAAGATTTCTTCGAATACTTTTTGTCGACACTGGGGGAAGAGAATCTTGAGCAGGTCATGGACCGCATGATCTCATTAATCGAATTGAAATTGCCTTCTCCGGCCAAAGAAGAAGCCATCCAGCTTCTACATAACTATGTGGATTTAAAACGGGCCTTAGTGAACCTTGAGCAGGAAGTAGGGGAAGGGCTGGCGCAATACGGAGATTCCCCGTTGGCGCAACATAAAGCGCGTCTGGATATGTTGAGCGGTTTGCGCAATCAGTATTTGGGCAATGAGGCTGCGACTGCCTTTTTCGGTGAAAGCGAGGACTTTGATCGTTACATGTTGGATAAGATGGCCGTCACATCGAATGCAACTTTATCGGATCAGGAACGTTCACAAGCCTTGGTTTCACTGATGGAAAACGCGCCAGAGAGTATTAAGCCACGTCTCGAAGACGAGTATAAGATGCAGAAGCTGAATCTGGATGTTGAGAACCTGAGAGCGTCAGGTGCCGGCAACGAAGCCATCTATCAGGCTCGTTCACAGGTTTTGGGGGAAGATGCTGCCCAACGACTGGCGCAAGTGGATCAAGCCCAGGCTGAATGGACTAACAAGTATCAAGACTATCAGACGCAAAAGGCACAAATTGACAGCGAGGGCTTGAGTGAAGAAGCCTACCAGACTCAGGTAGAAGCGCTTCAAACCCGACTGTTCGAAGAGAATGAAATACGTCGGGTTCAGGCGTTGGATCGTATTAAAGGCAGCTGATTGGCTGCTAACCTAACCCGAGCTGAAATGTCTTCACCAGCTCGGGAATCTCAGACAAGGTAGTAGCCACTAAATCCGGTTGGCAGTCGTCGCGTTGCCACGCTTCATTATGCTGGTTAAACCATAGGGTATGAATGTTTAACCGAGCAGCGCCTAAGACATCATGTTCCTGATGGTCTCCGATGTGCAGGACTTGTTGAGGGGAAAGCTTTGTTCGAGCAAGCGCGGCTTCAAAGATAAATGGTTCGGGTTTGGCGGCATCAAAGTGCTCGGCATTCAACCCGAATTCAAACATTTCCAAGCCCAGTTTATTGAGGTCGGCGTTGCCATTAGTCAATGCTGCCAGTCGATAATGGCCGGCCAGCTCGTTTAAGGTTGGTAAGGCATCGGCGTAGAGCGCGACATTTTGTCGCTCTTCCAGGAAACATTGAAACGCCAACTGACTCCCTTGCTGAGCCTGGTTGATGTCATAGCCGACCCGTTCCAGCGCCTTTTCTAGACAGAAACGTCGGATTTCACTGACCCGGTGCGCCAACGCCGGAATCTCATCCGCAAGTTCAAACTTCAATTTTCGTAAGCTGAGCTTGGTAAACTGATCTTCAATCTTTGGATAGTGGTTGCAGAGAAAATCCCAACAGGCTTGTTCTGCAGAAAGAATCACAGGGTCAGAGTCCCATAGCGTGTTATCGAGATCAAAGGTAATAAGTTGGATCACTGAAGCATCTTCCCTATGGCAATTTATTTCTTGGAGCGTCTGGCTCTCGGGTGTGCGGTATCGTAGACCTGTGCCAGATGCTGAAAATCGAGATGGGTATAGATTTGAGTTGTGGATATGTCTTCGTGCCCAAGTAGTTCCTGGACGGCCCGGAGGTCGCTGCTGGATTCCAGCATGTGGCTGGCGAAGGAATGCCTGAGCTTGTGAGGGTGTAAATTCCCGGTAATGCCTTGTTTCATGGCCCAATGTTTTAAACGGAGCTGAACACTGCGTTGTTTCAGGCGTTGGCCTTGTTGTGTCGTGAATAAGGCGTGTTCGGCGTCCAGAGGGCGATGAAGCATCCACTCTTCAATGGCCTTTAAGGCATGTCGGCCAATGGGTAGGGCTCGGGTTTTGTTGCCTTTACCGGTAACGACCAGCTGACCGCTTTTTAAATCTAGGTTCTGGATATTCAGGCTAACCAGCTCCGATAAACGCAAACCTGAGGAATAAAACAACTCCATAATGGCTTTGTCACGAAAGTCGATCCAATCCTCTGGTGTGAAATCCAACAGGGCGTTGATCTGATCGGCATCGAAGGTACCCGGTAGTTTGCGGTCTGCTTTGGGGGCGCTTACCGCTTGAGCCGGATTGGTTTTGCACAGTCCTTCTTTGTTGAGATAAGAAAACAGACTTCGGCATGCTGACAGATTTCTCTGGATGCTTTTACCGGATAGGTTTTGGCGTTTCAGAAAGGCACTGAAGAAACGGATGTGGCCGGCATCGACTTGCTCCCAGCTACTCAGTCGCTGGTGGGTAAGAAAGTCGATAAAACGAGTCAGATCGCGTTGATAGTTGCTGATGGTGTGCTCGGAGACTTGGCGAACGTTCGTCAGGTAGCGTATGAACTCAAGCAATGCAGACTCAAATACGCTGTTCCGAGTCATCGGTTATTCATCCAGTGCGTGTTGAACAAAGCGGGGTAATACCTGCGCCAGGACATCACTGATGTAATTCAGGAACATGGTGCCCATGCCGGCACTGAATCGATCGTCCTGCTCGCTGCCGATAGCAAAGATTCCTAAATCGTGACCACGTCGAACCGGTGTCACGGCCGCTGATTTAATTTTTTCGGCACCTTGAGGGAATAAGAATCGGGTCAGTTCCTCATCCAATACACCACAATAAGGCTGGCCGGAAGCAACCCAGCGGGCCAGCGTTTCAGGCAGCTCGGATTGCAGTACGATGCGCATGTAACTGTTACTGCTGTGCTCTCTTGGCTGATCATCACTGATGCCAAATGCAAATAAAGAACAGGCATTCAGTTCAAAGTCGTAAAGGATGCTGTTTTCCAGTGACAGAAAGAGATCATCCAAAGATTGAACGTCTAATAGATCGAGAACCAAACGGCGGGTTTTTTCAAACAGGCGATCATTTTCACGTGCAATTGTTAGCATGTCCCGCATGTGTTGATCGAGTTGGGTGTGTCGCTCCCGATAGAGATTCAATTGACGCTCAACCAAAGAAACCGCTGCTCCAGTGGCATGAGGAATGCGCATCTTGGAAAGAAGCTTGTCACGACCCACAAAGAAGTTTCTATGCTTATTGAGATATTCTTCAACTTGTAGATCGGTAATTTCTTGTGCTTGTTCAGTCATGATTACTGCTCTGCCGTTTTTGTTCTGTTTTTATTATCTGCCACTTAGAGTTAAATCTGATTCGAGTCGAATCTGATTAGAGGTAAATCTGACCTTCAAAGACGCGTGTGGCTGGCCCTGTCATTTTTACAGAATAGCCTTCGCCTGACCACTCAATGAACAAACTACCGCCGGGTAGATTGACCGTGACGCCTGGATCGAGCAAGCCTCTGAGTTGTCCTGAGACCACCGCAGCACAGGCACCGGTCCCGCAGGCCAGTGTTTCTCCGGCTCCACGCTCGAATACACGCAGGTTAATTTCAGTACGGCTGACAACTTCCATAAAGCCTACATTGACCCGTTGAGGAAAACGAGGATGGCTTTCAATCTTAGGTCCAAGTAATTCAACCGGCGCCGTTTCAACGGAGTCGACGATCAGTACGCCGTGGGGATTGCCCATGCTAACTGCGCCAATGGATAGTGTTTGGTCATCAACCTCAATGCTGTACTCAGCCGAATAGTCATCCGCAACAAACGGGATGTCTTTGGGTTCGAGTACCGGCTCGCCCATATCAACAGTGACATCTCTGTTGGTTTGAAGATGCAGGGTGATTTTACCGCTGGAGGTACTTACTTTAATTTCATTCTTGGAAGTTAATCGCTTGTCTTTGACAAAGCGGGCAAAACAGCGCGCACCGTTTCCGCACTGTTCTACTTCACTGCCATCGGCATTGAAAATGCGATAGGTAAAGTCCACGTCTGGCGAAGAGGGGGGCTCAACGATCAACATTTGATCGAAACCCACGCCAAAGTTACGGTCTGCTAATTTGCGAACCGTCGCTTCGTCCATTTTGAAGTGTTGGGTGACCAGGTCCAAGACCATAAAGTCATTGCCCAAACCATGCATTTTTGTGAACTTTAATCGCATTGATGTCTTTCCAAAATTACTCAGAGTGTGCCTTATTCGTTGATCAGTTGCTCGCCGGTTAACTGATGCTCAATGGTTTCACGTTGACGAATCAAGTGGACTTTATCGCCATCTACCATGATTTCCGCTGCACGATTACGACTATTGTAGTTTGAACTCATAGTGAAACCATAGGCGCCCGCTGATTTTACAGCCAGTAGATCACCCGGTTGAAGATCCAACTCTCGATCTTTTCCAAGGAAATCTCCGGTTTCACAAACAGGACCAACCAAATCCCACAGTTTTTTATCTTGTTCCGCGTCCGGGCGAATGGACACTGGTACGATGGCTTGCCAAGCTCCGTAAAGCGACGGGCGTAGCAAATCGTTCATTGCACCATCGATGATGGCGAAGTTTTTATGTTCTGTCGGCTTAAGAAACTCTACCTGAGTGGTCATGATGCCTGCATTTGCTGCAATGGAACGACCCGGCTCAAAAATCAGCTTCAGATTGCGACCTTCAACACGCTGTTTGATGGCGTCGATAAAATCCGCTACCGCTGGTGGTTGTTCATCATCGTATACCACACCCAAACCGCCACCTAAGTCGAGGTGTTTAATGATGATGCCTTGTTCAGCAAGTGCATCAATCAACATCAACAAACGATCCATCGCATCGATGAATGGCTGAATTTCAGTAAGCTGAGAACCGATGTGGCAGTCCATGCCAACCACGTTTAAATGCTCCATCGCGTGCGCACGTTGATAACAGGCAATGGCATGATCAACACTGATACCAAACTTGTTCTCTTTCAAACCGGTTGAAATATAAGGGTGGGTTTTGGCATCGACGTCAGGGTTTACTCGCAGAGAAATGTCGGCGGTTTTACCCTGCTCACCGGCGACTTTATTGATGCGATCCAGTTCGGCATCGGATTCCGCATTGAAGCAGTAAATACCCAACTCCAAAGCGCGCTTGATTTCGGCTTCGGTTTTGGCAACGCCTGAAAAAACCACTTTAGAGGCATCGCCTCCGGCCGCAACCACACGCTCTAATTCACCGACAGAGACAATGTCAAAACCTGCGCCTAACTTGCTAAGAATGTTGAGGACCGCAATGTTTGAGTTTGCTTTGACGGCATAGCATACAAGATGGGGAACATCGGTCAGTGCGTTCTCATAAGCCATGAAATGGTTTTCGAACGCGGCTCGCGAGTAGATATAGCAAGGGCTACCGTATTGAGCGTGGATGTCTTTTACAGCAACGTCTTCTGCAAAAAGTTGATTGGCGCGGTATTCAAATGCTTGAGTCATTGTAAATCTTTCTAAGTCCTGTTGTTCGACGGGGTAGCAACGTGTTGATTAGTTCTTAGGTTGCTTGTCTTTCTTATCGGGAGTATTTTGGTTTTGTTCTGTTGAGGACAACGTCGGTTGTGCCTTCTCTTCGGGCAGATACAAAGCACCTTTCTGACCACATCCTGATGATGCCATCAAAGACAAAATGATCAGTACGCGGAATGCCGATTGTGTGATGCGTCTAAGTAAACAAGCGATTGTCATGGCTTGGATCGTCCGAAAATAAAATGAGGACGATTATATCAGTAATTCGTTATAAATGATTCAGGGATTTTGAATGTGGCTTACCGGAAAAACAGGTAAGATCAGCGGGTATAGCGATCAGACGGTTTCACTTCCCAGCGATGTTTTTGATAGATCTTAGACACCCAGTGATAGAAAGGACGATCCTTCAAGCGTTCCCGGATTTCTGCAAGATCACTCGGCAGCGTTAAATCTTCCGTGTAGTACGGGTGTTCAATCGGCTGGCAAATTGGGCTCAGTAAGGCGGCGGCTGTGAGGTCGGCCCGAGTAAAGTGGTCTCCCACCAGGTAGTCGCGGTTTTCCAGACGTTCATCCAAGTGAAGCAATAGGGTGTTGATGATCAATCGGGAGCGTTCGGCTTCCAAGGCATTCAGCTTCATGTCCTTCACCATACGCTTCTTAATGGCGGGTAACAGCAAGGTATAGAAATTGTTTCGATACCAAGGGCCGTAGAGGGTAATCAAGCGTCGAAGCTGTCGTGGATCTTGCAGCATGTGGGTATAGAAAAATCGACGTAAGTGCAGCCCGGCGTCTTTATCCAGTCGACGTTCCAGTTCCAGAACTTCTTTTTTTAACGCTGGATCTTCGGGGGTTAACAAGCGGGTTTGGTAGCTTTCATCAAGAAAAGTAATGATATTTCCTGAACCCTGAACGTACGTCATGCCATGTCTGAGGATGGGAAGCTGAGTGCTGTCACTGACTTTTCGGGCAGTACGCTCGTGAGAGCCGGGTAGCAGATTCTCGGTTTTATAGATTAGCCCTTTATGATCAATGGCCCAGCGGGCTTTTTCACAAAATTGGGAAATGGTGAATTGATAGAGGGTGATCATAAGTGCAGCTAAGCGTTATTAGAATCATGGCTAGGATTGGCTGGATTATAGCCTTGACGGGGGAAGAAACTAAGCAAAATTTTGAGTTTGGTTAAAGGCAGTCGTTCTGCCTTTAACCAATAAAGGAAGGGAATCAGCGATTAGTAACGCATCAACACCGAGCCCCAGGTGAAGCCTGAACCAAACGCAGCACAGCAAACCAGATCGCCACGCTTAATTTTTCCAGCTTCAAGCGCTTCACTGAAACACAGCGGAATGGTCGCAGCAGTGGTGTTTCCGTATTTCTGAATGTTGTTGTGGACGCGTGTTTCATCCAACTTAAGCTTCTTCGCAACGAATTCGTTAATACGAAGGTTCGCTTGGTGAGGAATCAGCATATTCAGATCGTCGATGCTGTAACCGTTGGTTTCAAGAGATTCCAGAATCACTTGTGGTAAACGAGTTACCGCTTGCTTGAATACTTTCTGACCTTGCATAGTCGGGAAATGGCGACCAGCATCGATGTCTTCGTGACTGATTCTTGGGTGATACTTACTGCCAGGCATTTCTAACCAAAGTGCTTCAGCATCTGTACCATCGGCGTACAAGTGTGAAGACAGAATGCCCATTTCAGGATCATCGCTCACGCCAACAATAGCAACACCAGCACCGTCGCCGAATAATGATGCAACGTCACGACCGCGAGTGGATATATCCAGACCGGTAGAGTGGATTTCAGACCCTACTACCATGATCTTCTTGTACATGCCGGTTTTGATGAAGTTATCGGCCACGGACAGACCATAGATGAAGCCGGTACATTGCTGGCGGATATCCAGTGCCGGAAGCGGTTTCAGACCCAGTTCGCGTTGTAGGAAGACGCCTGTGCCCGGGAAATCAACATCCGGTGACAAGGTCGCATAAATGATCATGTCGATCTCTTCCGCGTCGACCTGAGCTTCAACTAATGCTTTCTTGGCGGCTTTAGCGGCCATACCTGCGCCAGACTCGCCTTCGTCGACCCAATGACGTTGCTCAATACCGGTACGCTCTACAATCCAATCGTGACTGGTGTCCATCCACTGGGTTAGGTCTTGATTGGTTACTACGCGAGGTGGAACATAGGTGCCCCAACCTAGAACTCTGCTTCGAATAGTCATGATATTCCTTTCACTCTACGCTGATGGAGATAATAAAAAATAAATGGCTGCCAGAACGGCAAAATTTCTTTATTGGACTAAGAATAGTCAGATATTTTGCATTAAAGTGGCTTTTGTTTCGATAACTTTTGTTAATCAAAGGTTCATTTGGCGATAAACCTGATGTGAACTCAGGCTTTGGCGGGCTAGAGTTCCACTGACTGCAAGGCATGATTCAGACGTTTTTCCAGCCGACTTTTCTGACGAAGGTAGTGGATGGTCTGAAGGCTGCCCGGAGGGAAGGGTGTGCTGTCTGATTTCGCCAGTTCCAGATCGGTGAGATAGCATGGGTAACGTTCTTTACTTTTCCGAAGCGACAGTATGTACTTGGCCACTTCGATATAGAGTTGATCCCCATACTCGATTTCGGAAAACTCTTCCTGATTACAATAAATGGTAAATTTCAAACGCGCTTCGGTTGATCCATCGCCAATGGCCTGAACGTTGAAGAAATCATCCAGCCCCTGGCTGGGGTCAATGTCTACCGGTCTCAATTGGAAACTGTGCGTTTGCGTCCGAATGATCTCCCAGAAATGGATATTTCGGCTCAATAGCTGACTTTCGTTCAGTGTGAGTTGGGTTTGTTGCCGGAATAACACGGAACGCAGGAAGCGCATCAGTGGATTCAATAACGCCTGGGTTGAATTGAACGGCGTGGTGTAAAACAGCAGGGAACCATTTTCGTCCACTATGTATATTTTGGCCCGGGCAATGGCAGGTTCCAGTTCATAGAAGACCTGAATATGATCGCGCTGAATGACGCGTGAGATGGCATCCAACGGCGTCGACTTCAAGGTGTTGCTGTCGAGCGCAATAGGGCTGAACTTGGATTGAGGTGCGCCAAGGGCACTGAACAAATCGGAAATGTTCGGGTACGCTTGAATATCCCCTTCATTCTCTTCGGCCTGGAGGACTAAAAACTCTTTACCGCACTCAACGATTAATCGGGTATTTTCGGACTGATTAGCATGACCGTAGATCAGCGCCATTTGCTCTGTGAGGTATTTGAGTTTGGCCCGAATCAACGCGTTGAACTGAGATCCCAAACAGCGTACCGAAATGTGCGGACGCTTTTCTTTCTGTTTAGGAATGCAGTTGATCAGTAAGTACAAGCATTGTTTGACCGCAGATTCGCCACTGAAATGTTTGGTGATGACTTCATTCCAGGAATTGATCATGACCAAATCCAAGGATTGAACCAGATTCGCTTTCTCCTTGCCGTAACTCAGCGGGTTTGCATTGTCTGCCAGCGATAAGTTGCTGGGCGGATTTTTACCTGCGTTAGCGACAATAATAATCTGTTTATAGTAGGCTGGTTGTGAGAAAACTTCTTGCTTCAGTTTCTCTTGTGGGAATGGAATCTGATCGAGAATGATATCAACCAATTGATGAAGGTCGGTCTGACTGACCACCAAGGTATTCGTATCCAGATAGGTGTAGCTGTTCTTAGTCAGAATGCCGTTGACCCGACACCAGGTGAGCGCCTTGATCAGCGTTTTTGCCTTGTAGATGGGCGGCTCCATGAGACTGACTTTTCGGCCTGAGTGCACTTCCCATACATGTTGAAGACTGTCTTTGTGCTTTTGATAACTGAAGGTCAGGTCTTGGTGTTCCAGTGATTTGGTAATACCCGGGTTAATGAATTCAATTTTTCCCGGTTTTCGTTCAAAGGCGGCATAGAGCTTTCGGCCAAGAATGCTGATGTCCCGGGCACTCATGGTCGACGCTGTGCCATAGTGTCGGGCGAAATTGGTAAGAGACGAATAGCTTTTGATGAGTTCTGCAACAATGGCTTTGCGTTCGGCGGCGACCTGAGCAACATCCCAATGGTCAACGTTATCCAGCTGTTCAAGCTTCTCTTGCGACCAACCCCACTCATCCAATAACTGAACCAGAAGGTTCTCGCGCCAGGTCAGATGGGGCTGTTCTTCAAATTTGCTGGCCTTAATACCAACTTTGAAATAAAAGCAGCGGCGTACAATTTCTAAACGCGGTAAGTCAGGCTTACGCTTTAGAAAGTGCTCGATGGTCCGATAGGCCAGAATGTACGGATCGAAATCGTTGAGATCAAACTTGTTGCTGTGCAACGCTTCCTTAAAGCGCTGACTCAACGGAATCGTATTGGGGTATTCCGATGCATAAACGTCGGCAATCATGAGTTTGATGGCGGACTTATGAGGTGAGTCGATGGCTTTATAGAGTTGCCACATACCGGCACCCAGAAATTCACTGATCGGGAATTCATTGACGGGGCCGAAATCTAAATACTCGTCCGGCTCTACCAGACGACGGTCAAAAATATCGTCCACGTAGGAGTCGTAAATATGGTGTTGTGTCAGTGGCACTAACCACCAGGCGGGCTTTCTGCCGGCAACAAGAATGGCTGTTCGGTAAAATTCGTCCAGCAACAGATAGTGTTGCGTGCTGCCGCAGCTTTCCTCTGTGAGTTCTCCCTGCATCCCGGAGCGGAATTTGTCCGGGTCCATCAAAAAGAAATAGGCTTCAACACCAAGTTTTTGGGCCCATTCGGTAATCTTTTCACATTTCCGGCTGAGCAATTCGGACTCTTCCAACGTCATTTCCGGGTGGGTACAGATCCAGACATCAAAATCACTGCGGCGAGAGTGAGCAATTGATCCGGTACTGCCCATCAAGTAAATGCCTTGAATAGCCCTGTGGCCTCGATTCTGATGTTGGCGCTTTAGCGATGCGGTGACGTTTCGAGGCAGTGACAGCGATTCTCGGCCGGGGCGATAGCGACTGATGCCACAAGGGGTGTCTTTATGGCAATAGCCCGGTAAAGAGGGGTTGTTGAAGTGGAACAATAACGGCAGTAAATCGATGAAGCCCTGTTGGCGAATAGTCAACGAATCCCGAGTACGCTGTAAGCGTAACTCATTGACTTGTAGGAACTTATCCTCAATGTCCTGTATTGCTTGAATATCGGGAAGTTCCACAAGCTGTTCCTGCACAAGTGCTCCAAGAAAGTAAACGCAGTTTAGTTAGAATGAGTATAGCTGCACATCCCATCAGTGTGGGGATTCCTACAGTGTTTTAGGTATATAAATTACTTTTATTTGGTTTGATTCTTACAGATAGATCGACAGATTGTAAGATTTTCTGAAGGGTAATTTTTGAAATAGAACGAACGGATTTCGTTAGCAACTAAGGTGAGCTGGTGAGGATGTGATGAGGAGGCATTATTGCTTCCTCATCATTCTGGATCAGATTACTTTCGAGTCTGTAGTTTTTGCTTTGCTCGGCCAGCCGCAGCCAACACTTGTGCAGGTGCGGTACCGCCTATGTGGTTACGTGCGTTGACAGAACCTTCCAGGGTCAGAACATCGAAAACATCTTCGGTGATGGTGTCGGAGAACTGTTGCAGCTCTTCCAGCGTCATATCGCTGAGATCTTTGTCTTGTTCGATGCCGTAACCTACTGATTTACCAACCACTTCGTGGGCATCGCGGAATGGCATACCTTTACGTACCAGGTAGTCGGCTAGATCGGTTGCGGTGGAGAATCCTCTGCGTGCAGCTTCGCGCATCACATCTTCTTTCACCTGAATCGCTGGCACCATATCAGCATAAGCACGTAAGCAGCCTTTTACGGTATCGATCACATCAAACAGTGGTTCTTTGTCTTCCTGATTGTCTTTGTTGTACGCCAATGGTTGAGCTTTCATCAACGTCAGCAAGCTCACCAAGTGACCATTAACTCGACCTGTTTTTCCCCGTACCAGTTCTGGTACATCCGGGTTCTTCTTCTGTGGCATGATTGATGAGCCTGTGCAGAAGCGATCCGGTAGGTCGATGAAGTTGAACTGTGCGGAAGTCCAAAGAATTAATTCTTCAGAAGCGCGTGATAGGTGTGTCATTAGCAAGGACGCTGCGGAACAGAATTCAATGGCAAAGTCACGGTCACTCACAGAGTCCAACGAGTTTTCTGTCGGTGCTTCGAAGCCAAGGAGATTCGCTGTCATGTGACGGTCGATTGGGTAGGTTGTACCTGCTAATGCCGCTGCGCCTAACGGTGAACGGTTCACACGCTTACGGCAGTCCTGGAAACGTTCAAAGTCTCTTTCCAGCATTTCGTTCCACGCCATCATATGATGACCGAAAGTAACCGGTTGAGCGGTCTGAAGGTGTGTAAAGCCAGGCATGATGGTGGTGGCTTCTCGCTCTGCCAACATGATCAAGCCTTCTTGAAGACGCGTGATTTCCTGACAAATGAAATCAATCTCATCCCGAACGTACAGGCGAATGTCCGTCGCTACCTGATCATTTCGGGAGCGGCCGGTATGAAGCTTTTTACCTGTGATGCCGATTTTATCGGTCAGGCGTGCTTCGATGTTCATGTGTACGTCTTCCAGAGGAATAGACCACTCCAACGTACCGTTTTCAATGTCTTGCTGAACTTCGTTCAGGCCCTCGACGATTTGAGAGAGCTCATCCGAGGTAAGAATGCCTACTTTTTCAAGCATGGTGGCATGGGCGATAGAACCTGCAATGTCTTGGCGGTACATACGCTGGTCGAATTCGATGGACGCCGTAAACTTCTCAACAAAGGCATCTACACCCTCAGAAAAGCGGCCACCCCATTGGGTATTTGTTGTTTTTTGATTGTTTGAAGAATCAGACATGGCTTCGGTTCTCGTCTTATAGGCCCAAAATTGCGGGCGATTATATCACGGCATTATCGGCTGTGCGAAAAGCATAAAGTGTTAATGACGGAGATAAAACGAAGTCGGGAAAAGGATGAGTGAAATCAGCAACCGGATTGATAAAATCAACTAAGGAGTTCGAAAAAACGGGCTTGGTGGTTATACCATCTGAATATGCCAAGGTTCATAACGAACACCCAGCATGTTATCGGCCGTATAACGGATGCGGATCATTCCTAAGTCTGATAACTCTTTGTATACATGTGAGTTTTCAAACTCTTTAGTGAAGTTTAGCTTGCCGTAACCGCGTTGTCCTACATCGAAATCACCCGAGGCATGGAATGAATAGCCTGGGGGAGCCAGAGATCGAGACGCGCGGGAAAGGTTGCCGTTGCGATCAATGACTTTGCGGAAATACAGTTGATATTGTTTAACCACACTCCGAACGCCGGAAGTTAGAATTAACTCATGGCCGACTTTCTTTTGCAGGGTTTCTAATAAATGAACGGAGTCGCCTTTAAATAAATAATGCCCCGAGCCCGGAACCTTAGTGACTTGGGACTGCTTGATCTGGTTCGTCAGGTTACCAACGACTTTGGTTCCCATAAATCCGAGTTCTTTGGCGTCGCGGTAGAAGAAACCTTCCAGTAGTGCCAGTTCCGTTTTGCTGAATTCACCAATAGAAGGAACGGACTTTGCGAATTTGAGCATGTCATCAAATGAGACGATGTTGAAATGCCCATAGCCAATATGGCTTTTTACGCGTTCAATTTTTGCGTACGCGCTTTTGAGAACTTTCCATTCCTGCTCGGTTAGCCAGATATCACCTTCCAGATCTTCATCGAAACGCTGGACTTTTTCGAGCATGCGTTGACGTTCAGCCAGTTCAATGGCTTGTGAGGCGTCTGCGATGATAGGTTGTTGAGGCGGGGTGATGATTTCTGGTTGCTCGGGAATGGCAACAATGTCAGATGTCGTGCTGTTGTCAGGTAGTTGTGAATTACCATGTTTTAGAATTGTATAGGCGCTGCCGAAGGCCACGGCCGACGCAGACGTCGCGTATTCAAGAAATTTTCTTCGCGAAAGTTGAATTTTTTTATCTAAACCCACTATACAACTCTGACCAGCTAGCTAAGTATTTTTAAATTCCATTTGAAGCATCCATGCGTTTGCTTCTTAGAATCAACCCTTAAACTGACAATATAGACGACAGTACTAAATTTAACTGGTTTTTCGTACCAATACAAAAAAAGATTGTGACCAGTTACATATGTATATCGGATGATTATTATTTGACGTTAATTTATTTTTTATTTAAGCAATAAATTGACACTTTAATGACCTGGAAAACGGTTATTAACAGTCGGCGCCACAATCCGGTAAATATTTTCGAAAGATCGCATCTATCTGGCCATTGTTCTTCATGGTGGTAATGGCTTGATTGATCTGATTGATAAGAAAACCGGCTCTGGGTGTTTTTTTAGACACAAACACATGAAAACTTTGAGCGGGTAATTCCTCAAATATTTTTGCCTCAATGCTGTCATCGATCATTGGGTTATCCGTAAATAACGAACCATAGGGCACAGAATAGGCGTTAAGAATGACTTCGCATCGGCCACTTTTCAGTAATCGAAACGCCGAATGTAAGTCGTTGGCAACAACAGACAGTTGCCGCGCTTTAATTTTATACATGTCGTAGTTGTAGCCGTGTACTCCGCAAACAGAGAAATCATTGAGATCGGATAATGTTTTTATGTGCGGCGCAGCATCAAACATGTCTTTGGAATAGAAGTAGGCGTTTCCTGTGCTGTAAACCGTTTGAGACACTAGGAATTTTGAAGCGCGCTCTTCACTGTAAGTCCCATTAATAAAGACCTCAAAGGTCGGGTCGCCCTGAAAATGCTCTACTTGATATAAACATCGTTTCCATGGGGTGAGGTGAATTTGATAAGGAATGTTCGCCAGATTAAAGATTGCTTTTGTGGTTTCTATCATGGCTCCGGTCAGGGTGTGGTCTTGGATGAATGCATAAGGTGGCCATAAATTTTCATCATCACACACCGCAACTGGAGCATTTTGAGTGAGGTGATCTGTGGAAGCGTGCGCATTAATAACCAACAATGCTCCCAAGATAAGCGAGAAAAGCGTACTCTTGATGCTTGTTCGAAAAAACAATAAGAGAGGCTGGGAAAGCTTCCGTTGCCAGTTTCGTTGATATGACGTGTGCATGACTTTCCTTTTTGTCTGACTCTTACGTTAAGGCCGCAAGAGTGCTGTAGGCGCACAGGAATTACTAAGGTTATGGTCTTAAGTCTAATTATTTTTACTATTATTTCGAGTGAGATTGCCTGGGAATTGGGTACTAAAATGGGGCAAAAGTTGTAGGTAATTGATAATTATTATCTTTTAGTCGTGGGTATCTTAGGAATTTGTTTACATGGAAAACGAGAGTCGTACTTATTTCTTACCTGATTTATGCAAGAGCTCCACGCTTGGCATCTTGGTGATCGTGGCGGAGATCATTGCGTTTGTCGTGCTGTTGCTAAAGCCCTGGGATGAAATCACTCTCGAACTCTTTGGCTGGTTATCGCTGTTCTTGCAGTGGGTTATTCTGGCGTGTGCTGCATTGTTGTGTTTCGTGCGTCGATGGTTAATGAAGTTGCCGGATGTTATTGCTGGCGCGATCAGTTATGCCTTGATTGTTGCTGTCGTGGTGATCATGACGGCGTTACTGGGTTGGCTTCAGGAAGATGCTATTGATTGGAAGCACGTACTAAAGAACGGCTTAGTGGCAGTGTTGATTGGGGCGTTGTTAATTCGTTATCTGTATGTCAGAACGGAGTTGGCGCAACGAGCGCAAGCCGAGTTGGAAGCCCGGGTTGAAGCGCTTCAATCTCGTATTCGTCCTCATTTTTTATTCAATAGTATGAATACCATCGCCAGCTTGATCATGATCGATCCGGAAAAAGCCGAGCATGCCGTTGAGGATCTGTCGAGCCTGTTTCGGGCCACTTTGGGTGAGCGGCGTTCAGAGGCCACGTTTGCGGAAGAAATTGATCTGTGTAAGAAATATTTATCGATGGAAGGGTTACGCTTGGGGGATCGTCTGACTGTTGAATGGGATATCAGTGGGCTGTCCGGGACGACCATGATTCCTTTACTGACGTTGCAACCGATTCTGGAAAACGCCATCTATCATGGGATTCAAACGTCCTCCAAGCCTGGCTGGATTCGGGTAAAAGCGAACTTTGATGAAACGGCGTCGAGAGTGATTATTGTGGTGTCGAATTCCATTCCAAACACCACGCCATCCTCTCACAAAGGTCAGAATATGGCACTCAACAATATTCGCGCTAGACTAAAAGCAATATACGGAGTGAGTGCTACAGTAGAAGGACGCTATTTAGAAGATTGTTATGTGTCGACAATCATCTATGCTTTGGGTTAATAGACAATCATTTTATCCCTTCGAAAATAACGAGTTTGGTATTACGGATTAATGTATGCGAGTTCTAATTGTTGATGATGAGCCGTTAGCTCGTGAACGACTTAAGCGAATGGTCGATGAATTATCGGATTACCAAGTAGTTGCCACTGCTGAGAATGGTATAGACGCTGTAGAGCAAGTAGACTCGATCCGCCCGGAAGTGGTTTTGATGGATATTCGTATGCCTGAAATGGATGGACTTCAGGCGGCGGCTAAACTGGTCGAACAGAAACATCCTCCTGCCGTTATTTTTTGCACCGCCTATGACGAGTATGCAGTCGAAGCCTTTGATGTTCAGGCGCTCGGCTATTTGATGAAGCCGGTTAATAAAGATGCGCTGGCGCATGCCTTGGCAAGAGCCACCCGCTTAAACAAGGCGCAATTGTCAGCCCTTGGCAAACGTTCTAAAGATCAAGAATCCGACCCAGCCCGCTCTCATATCAGTGCCCGAACTCACCGGGGACTGGAATTGATTCCGATCGAAGACATCTATTTTTTCAGAGCCGATCAGAAATATGTCACGGTGCATCATGAACATGGTGAAGTGTTGATCGATGAAACATTAAAAGATCTTGAACAGGAGTTGGAAGATCGTTTCTATCGCATACACCGAAACTGTCTTGTCTCTGTAAATCATCTGGAGGCAATGGAGCGTTCTGGTCAGGGTCAGCATAAAGTTAAAATCCGCGGCCTGGAAGAAAGTCTGGATGTCAGCCGTCGCCATGTGTCCGGGTTAAGAAAATTGATGCAATCTCTTTGATGTCTATCAGTATTTCGGTTTTTACTCGATCATCCTCTCTGGTAGCATAGAGTCTCTCCTGAACATTGGTTTGAGATTACTATGACTACCAAGACCCTTCGTATAGCAACACGTAAAAGTCCATTAGCCCTATGGCAAGCAGAATATGTTAAGGAACGCCTGATTCAAGCGCACCCTGGTCTGACTGTTGAATTAGTCGCTATGTCGACTCGTGGCGATAAAATTCTGGACGCGCCTTTGGCAAAAGTGGGCGGTAAGGGGTTGTTTGTAAAGGAATTGGAACGATGCATGTTGGACGGCGAAGCGGATATTGCTGTGCACTCCATGAAAGACGTGCCTATGGAATTTCCTGAAGGACTGGGATTGGCAGTCATCTGTGAACGCGAAGATCCGCGTGATGCCTTTGTCTCAAACACCTATAAGTCGTTAGATGAGTTACCGACCGGAGCGGTGGTCGGAACATCCAGTCTGCGCCGTCAATGTCAGTTGATGCAAAGCCGCCCTGATCTTGAGATCAAATGGCTACGAGGCAATGTTCAGACTCGATTGTCCAAGTTGGACGATGGCCAATACGATGCGATTATTCTGGCGACGGCCGGACTGGTTCGTCTTGAAATGGAAGATCGTATTGCTCAACGCATTAGCACCGATGTCAGTTTGCCAGCGGGTGGACAGGGTGCGGTAGGCATCGAATGTCGTACCGATGATGAAGAAACGATGGCCTTGTTAGCGCCGCTTCATGATAAAAACACTGCGACACGTGTTTATGCCGAGCGTGCTATGAACCGTCGTTTGGAAGGGGGCTGTCAGGTTCCTATTGCCTGTTATGCCGAGTTACAGGAAGACCAGATTTGGTTGCGTGGATTGGTGGGATCGCCGGATGGTAAAACGGTTTTACGCCATGAAGTGCGTGGCAGTGCTTCTGATCCTGAAGCGTTGGGTATTGAAGTCGCGGAAGTTCTTCTGGGACAGGGCGCTCAAGCCATTCTGGATGACGTCTACAACGCTGAGAACGACTAGTCCCGGCTGGCCTGTTAAGCGGTCTTTCGATGAAATTTCTTATTACCCGTGCTGAACCGCATGCGTCTCAGTTAGCTGCTGCTCTTAACGCAAAGGCGATATCGACTGAGGCGGTGCCGGTCATGTCTATCGCGCCGGTTGAGCTTTCCGGTGCCGCTCGCTCCCGGCTGATGAATCTCGATTTGTATGACAGTGTGATTGTCATCAGTGCGAATGCAGCAGAATTACTCGCAGCTCATCTGGATCAGTATTGGCCCCAGTTACCGGTCGGTATAGAGTGGGTTGCTATCGGTCAGGCGACGGCTAATATGCTGGCGTCTGAGCTGGGTGAGTTGTCTTCCGACCAGATTCATGTACCTGACGGAACCGACAGTGAAGCCCTCATGCAATTGCCTGTCTTCCAGCAAGTGTCTGGAGCGAAAGTCTTGTTGGTAAAAGGTGAAGGGGGGCGAGACGTTATTCATCAGACGCTTTCCGAGCGTGGCGCAAGTGTCACGGAATTGGTTTTGTATCAACGTCAGCCTGCGATGGAATTTGCTGAACAGTTAGTGCAGGTATTCCGGCAGCAACCTCAGTTCGTCCAGATCGCCAGCGGCGACAGTTTTTTAAATCTATTGGCGATGCTTGAAGGGCATCTTGATCGTGGTTCGGTGGTGTCGAGTGATGCGTATTGGCTGGTTCCCAGCGATCGTGTTGCTGATTTACTGCACTCTCATCAGGTGAGGAAGGAGAAAGTACTCGTTTGTAATGGTGCATCCAATCAGGCGATCTTGGCCCGAATTCAAGAGCTTCTTTGACCAACCCTTGCTTTCTTACCCACAAGAGTCGCTTATTTATCAAGGTCAGGGTTATACTTTGACAATTAACGCATTTAGATTAAATTTCAGGCGAGCCCGCCAATATGTAACGCGTTGACTGAGAGAGAGGCGCTTGGATGCAAGATTCAGATAAACAGGATAAGCCGAATCCGGCTGAAGAAGTAAAAACGACACCATCGGAAGAGGTTACTGAGGCATCTTCTCAGGACGCTTCTGAATCTGAAACGGCTTCAAGTTCTGAGCCGGACAAGCAAGCACAAAACACCACTTCTGATTCAACGCCCAAGACAGCGCCTGTTGCTGCCAACGTTACTGCGAACCATTCTTCATCTCGGTCTGCCTCGTCATCTAATTCCTCATCTGGTTCCGTATCTGCTCAGACGGCTTCCTCTGGCGGTGGTTGGCTGTTAGGCATCTTGTTGGTGCTGTTGATCATCGGTTCGGCTGGTGGCTATTGGTGCTGGATGCAGTTTCAAGCGATGCAGGATGAACTGGCACAAGTTCAGGAAACTCAGGCCCGTTGGGCTCAGCGCAGTAGTGAGCGTGAGCAGCAGTTGGATCAACTGTTAGCAGGGCATACCGCTGCTGTTGATTCGCTCACTCAGTTGACCGGTTCCGATGAGGAACAGCAAAAGCAATTGAAGTACTTATCCGTTCAGCTGTTAAGTCTCACCGGCGTTCGTCGACAAGATTGGGAAATTGCCCGACTCGAGTATTTGCTCCGTCTGGCGTCTCAGAGATTACAGCTCGATGGTGATTTGGAAGGCGCTAGGTCAACGTTATTGGCTGCTGATGAATATCTGAAATTATTGGATGACCCTCGTTTGATTCCGGTCAGAAAACAAGTAGGTAAAGACTTACTTACCTTGAATCAGTCGAATCGGGTTGATCGAGCCGGTCTTTATATTCAACTGGATAGCTTACTGGCTCAGGTTCCTTCACTGCAGCCTGATAAGCCGGAATACAACTTCGTATCAGCTAAAGAAGTATCCGCTGATCAAATGGACTTCGCTGATTGGGTGACTCAAAAATTGAGAGGGATGATTCGATTAACGTCGAATGAAGTGAAACCAAGTGCTAGCTGGCTGTCCCAGGAAGCGAAAGGCCAGTTTAATGCAATGTTGTCTTTACGTTTGCTGCATGCACAACAGGCTGTAATGGCAGAAGATCAGACCGTGTATGACGCTGCATTAGCTCAAGCGAAAGAGTTAGCTGAGACCTTGTATCTGGGACGAGGTGATAGTCAGAAATTCGTGAGTAAACTTTCAGAGTTACAAGCGATGCGTGTGTCGATGGCGGAGATCGATATCGGCGGCTCACATCAGGCATTGAAAGCGTATTTAGAAGAGTCCCAGCGAGCAATTCGCGAAGCGATGATGCGCTCACTGATTCAGGGCAGTGTGGATTCGTCATCAGCGTCGGAGGGTAACAACTAAAATGCGAGGCATAGTCTTATTCGCGGTTGTTTTTCTTCTAATCGGTGGTGGGTTTGCGTATCTGGCGGGGGAAGACAAGGGGTATGTGCTGATCAGCTTCTGGGGCTATACCCTGGAAACCAGCTTCTGGTTTGCTGCGTTGATGGGCCTAGTGGGGCTCAGCATTTTTTATTGCGTGATCCGGGTCTTCAATATTTTGGTGCTGGCCCCGAAGACCATTCGCTTTTGGAATAATGAACGCATTCGTAAGCGGGCGTTATTCACTGCGATGGAGGGTTTGGTCGAATATACCCAGGGAAATTGGGGCAAGTCTGAGAAATTACTGAAAGGCAGTTTGAAAGATTCGAAGCATCGTATCATTCATTATCTGGCGATGGCGCGTGCCGCTCAGGAACAGGGTAAGTCTGAGGAATGCGACAGCTTATTGGCAACGGCATTGAACGAATGTCCGAAACATGAATTGGCCATTTACCTGACTCAGGCTCAGATCCAGTTGGATCGAGGGATGTATGAGCAAGCGTTGGCGACGTTGGTTCGGGCAAGAGAACTAGCGCCAAACCATCGATTCCTGTTGAAGCTTCAAAGTACCGCTTACCTGAAACTCAAAGATTGGGTGCATCTCAAGAACCTGTTGCCTGAGTTGAAGAAGCGTAAAGCGCTGACAGACAGTGAAATTAATACTCTGGAACGACGCATTACCAAGTCCTTCCTGACCGATAAGATGCAAGCGCTGTCTAAATCCTCTGATAAAGAGAAAGCCTATAACGAGCTACAGCGTTTTTGGCGTTCGCTACCGATGTCGATGCAGTCTGACGCTCGAACCGTGATCCATTACGTGAATTTCCTTCGACAAGTAGGTCAGGAAGGTCAGGCGGAACGCGTGATTCGTCATTTCTTACACGATGAATGGGTGGATAAATTAGTTTATCTCTATGGCCAGATCAAAGGCGATGATGTAGCCCGTCAGTTGTTGGAAGCCGAACGTTGGTTACAGGAACGTCCACACAGTGCGGTGTTGATGTTGACCCTAGGTCGGTTGTGTTTGGCGAATCAATTATGGGGTAAAGCCCGTGAGTACTTTGAGATCAGCCTGAGACTGGATCAGAATGCCGAAATCTATGGTGAGATGTGCCGTTTACTGGGTCACTTGGGTGAGTACGAGAAATCCAACCAATACTTCCGTCAAGCCGTGGCAATGATGACCGATGGTTTACCTGATCTGCCCATGCCAAAGCCCAGAAGTGGTGTGGGTGAATTTGAGTTTGATCCTGAACTATAGAATGAAAACAGAAAACCCCGGACATCAGACCGGGGTTTCTTTTATCTGGAGTCTCTGCCGCAAGTGAAACAGATATTGGATCACCCGGGTTGCTGACTCTCTGGGCTTACTTAAATTGAGCACTCCAGATCTTGGCGTCGCTCTGAGCCCAAATAGCCGTTCCTACGCCTTGAGTGTCCAGTTTGATGATGGGTTGTTTCGAAGATCCCAGCTCATCGCTGTCAATATTGATAGCTTCTTGCCAACCGTGCTCTCTGGTAAAACGACTTGCCATGATCTCTGTGACGTCTTCATTATCGTAGATCCACATAGCCATTGCGTTGCCATTGTTATCCATCGAGAGGGATGACCCATAGGCGTTGCCTGTAATGTTTTCTAACTGAGTTGGTGTCTGCCAGCCGTTGTTTGCTTGATAGTATCGGCTCCAGACGTCTCCCTCACTATCTCGGTATTGAGTCCAAATCACGAGCGCGTTACCTTGATTGTCTACCGAGATGATGGGGTAGTCTACGCTGCTGTTATTCTCGTTCTCACTAATGGTCTCGGCCGGAAGCCAAGCGTTCTCGGGGGTGTAGCGGGCAGCCCAGATCATGTCTCTTGATAAACCATCGAGGTCATCTTGGTACCAAACAGCCATGGCTTCACCTGCAGTGTTAACCGATACTTGTGGAGCGTAAGCATTGCTGCCGGGCGCATTGATAATGATTGGGTCAATCCAGCCGTTATCTACAACATAGCGATTGCTGTAAATGTTGTTTCGGGTGCCATCAAAGCCATGCCAAACTACAATGGCATTTCCTTCCTGATCCATATCGATTTTAGGCTCATAGCCATGTTCTGACATATTGTTATCAATAATAGTGACTGCCCCCCAACCGTTTTCGGAATCATAGCGAGCCGCAGCTATCCGTTGTCTGTTTTCATAGCGTTGACGCCATGTGGCAATGGCATTGCCTTGAGTATCCATGACAAGTTCCGGCGAAGATGCATGATCTTCATAGGTTGTCGGGATGGCTTGTGGTCCCTGCCAGCCTGTGTCAGCATCGTAGTGATTAGTCCAAATTGTGTAATAGCTTCCATCGGTTTGGTACCAAACGGCCAAAGCATCACCATCGTCAGTGAGCACTATGTTGGCCGAGCCGGAGTTGCCTGCTGAATCATCCACTTGTTCTGGTTGAGACCACCCCGTATTTACGTCGTACATTGATGCCCATAGGTCACCCTCACCGTCATTTCTTGCTAACCAGATGGCGAGCTTTTGACCTCGAGAGTTTGCTGAGATCATGGGGATGTAGATAGCCTCTGCTTCACCTGAAAGACTTGTCGGGGCTTGCCAGCTGCCATCTTCGGTGGTGAAGCTCCAACTGTATTCATTTGCGAGAGTGTTGCCTGATAAGTCTGCCACTGGCTGTTTGATGGTCGCCGTGTAAGTCTGTAGCGGCCCCAAACCGATTGTGGGCTGCAGACTCACTTGATTGGTTGCTCCATCAAATATCACCGAGATATCAACGGGCGTACCACTGCTTTCAAGGGTAATGGTCGAGGTATCGATGGATGTACCTAACATGTCTTCATTAAACGTAGCGCTAGGTATCGTCGAGGTGTCGACGTCTGTGGCGTTGTTGGCCGGGGAAACAAGGCTGACTTCGGGTGTGCTTTGATCGCTTTGAATATCTGATCCTGAACTGCTGCCACCACCGCAAGCGGTTAGACCTGTGGTTGCCAAGGCAATCAGACAGGTACGAAAACGCCAACGGTTTGTATCGCCAGAGTATTGGATGAAGGGCATACATGACTCCTAAATTAAAGTTGAACACCATCTGCTGACACAGCGAGATGTTTTAGCGTTGTTGCCTGCAGGCTATAATTAGGAGGGCAAGTTTAGGGGTCTTCCTGACCGGTCAATACCCTTCAATTAGAGGGTAGACAGCGTTTTGGTTATAACGAATGGGTATAAGAATGAAACAAATCCATCCTGGTGATGCCTTTCTTTTGGGCTACTTATTGGAGGTGAATCAGACGGCAGATGGATGGCAGCGATTTATGGAAGCCTTAGTGGAACACTTTGGTCTTCGCTCCAGTACGCTAATGGTGATAAATCCCCGTACTTTGGCTGTTCGATTTCATGTGGATGGCGGAACGCAAACATCTCCTGAGTATGCCGAGAGTTATATAGAAAAGTACGTCTATACAGACGTACTTATGAATACCGTGATCTCAAACCCTTCCAACCAGTTTCTTGCTACCAACCTTTTGCCAGAATCCCTGGCCGCATACCAATGTGCTTCACAGTTGGAATGGGCTGACCCGCAAGGGATTGGAGACAGTGCCGCTGCCTGTGTGTTCAGTGAGGGTGATTGGTCTTGTATTCTGTTTAATAACCGACGGAAAGTTCAGGGCCCCTATAAGGAGGAAGAGATCCAACGGCTAAATGCGTTGCTTCCCTTTGTAGAAAAGGCGGTCCAGTCTTCTTTTCTATTGAATCAGCGATCTCAGGATCAACTGCGTGCACGTTCTTTGGTGAACAACTTCCGTATTCCGGTGGTGGTATTAACGGAATATGGTGAAGTTTGGGCGATGAATGATTCTATGAAGGAGATCGTCGACAACAGCAGTGATCTCTACATTGAACATAAGAATTTGCGTCTCAGGCAACCTGACAAAGATAAACAACTGACTACTGGTATCGTGCAGGCCATAAAGCGAGCCACCGGATTTGAGATGCGAGTTGAGCAGGCGGAAAAAATCCTGGTTAATGAACATATCACACTGGGTTTTCAGGAGTTAAGAGAGTATGACGAGCTTACCGGGGATGTTTTTCTTGGGGCATTAGTCTTTGCCTTTTCTTCTAACCTGATCAGACCGATGCCACCTAACCGGCTCAAAGAGCTGTTTGGTTTAACTCCGACGGAAGCGCAGGTGTGTCACTTGTTGTCGGATGGTTATGGCATTAAAAGCATTGCAATGGTGGAAGACAAATCGGTCAGTACGGTACGGGAACAAGTGAATAATATATTTCAGAAAACAGGAACAACCAGCCAGGTTTCCCTGATCAACTTATTGGCCAGCCTGCCGGGTTAGGTATTCAGTGTAACGGCTGAAATTACGATTTGGCGTCGAACCTGTAACTGTACAAGTTAAATCTGTGAGCATAAAAAAAGCCACCATGAGCGGTGGCCTTTTTTTGCTGTGTCGCGAGCGACTTAGTTCATTGCGACACCGCGAATGGTAAAGAATAGAACTGCAGCAAGTGCACCAGAAGCTGGAACAGTAATTAACCAGGCTGCAACGATTTTCATCAGAGCAGAACGCTTAACCAGTTCTTCTTTATACACACGCTTCAGACGCTTTCTTTCTGATTTGCTTAAGAATACATCGGTTTTGCGCTTTTTAAGCTTACGAATCATGTGCGCCATTTCCTCGACCGAGGCATTTTTGAAATCGGCCAGGAATTCTTCAATACGCGCTTTTTCTGCACCTTCATGATGGTCAACAATCGTGTGCAATTGGCTGGCGTAGCTGGTCTTCATGTATTCACGAAGGAAGCCCACACCGAATACACCACCTACTGCAATGTGGGTTGAACTCACTGGCAAGCCCAGTTGAGACGCCACAATTACGGTAATAGCAGCGGCCATTGCAATACAGAAGGCACGAGTCTTATCCAGTTCGGTGATCTCAGTACCGACGGTACGAATCAGTTTCGGGCCAAACAGGATCAAACCAATGGCAATACCGATGGCTCCTACCATCATTACCCATAACGGGATGCTGGCTTTGGTTACAACGCCGTTACTAAGTACGGCTTCATTAATCGCCGCTAAAGGCCCAATGGCGTTAGCTACGTCGTTTGCACCGTGAGCAAAGCTGAGTAGTGCGGCCGCAATGATTAGTGGAACGGTGAACAGACTGTTCACACCGTCTTTTTCTTCCAAGACATTATTCGTCTCGATGCTGTTTGCTTTTCGGCTGATTAAAGGCTGGGAAATGAACCAGGTAGCTACGGCAATGGCTAGACCAGTCAGAGCTGCTACTTCGATGCCAGGTTTCCAGATCTTCTTCAGACCTTTCATGATGAGGTAGGTTGAGAATGCCCAAACCATCAACATGATCAGAATTGGAACCACACGCTTCGCGGCGGTAAGCATGTCATGACGGGTCACGACAGTGCGCTTGATGATGTATAAGAACAACGCTGCAATAACACCGCCCAGTACTGGTGAAATCACCCAGCTGGCTGCAATAGCGCCCATTTTAGACCAGTTGGCAATCTCGAAGCCGCCAGCGGCAATACCTGCACCCAGAACACCACCAACAATGGAGTGCGTGGTAGATACTGGCGCGCCTAGATAGGTCGCTAGGTTAAGCCAGAGCGCACCCGCTAAAAGTGCGGCCATCATCAACCAGATAAAGACTTCAGGGTCTGAAATGGCTGATGGATCAATGATCCCTTTTTTGATGGTTCCAACAACATCACCACCGGCAATCAGTGCACCGCCCGCTTCAAACAAGGCGGCAATGATTAATGCGCCTGTCAGTGTGAGTGCTTTCGAGCCCACGGCCGGACCAACGTTATTGGCAACGTCATTGGCTCCAATGTTAATCGCCATATAGCCACCAATCATGGCAGCAAAGATTAATAGGTAGCCATTTTCTATGCCTTTCACATGAACGGCGGAGAATAGAAAGATGCCGGCAATGAAGAGAAGGGCTAGACCAAGACGAACTAACTCAGTCTGATAGGAGTTTGTGGCCTTTTCGAGTTGGTTTAGGTTTCTAAATTCCATAAAAGAACTCTCAGTGGGTCAAATGTTGGAGCAATCTGCTCATCTGGCGCGCAGTGTAAAATAAATGAAATTAAAATGTCACAAGAAATTGATCAGAAAAAAGACGAACAACCAGAAGAATACCCCAAAAAGGAAACGATGCATCTTTTTGGGGAAAATTTGCGGCCGGATAAGCAATTAAATGCTAAGAACGAGGGGCGTAATCAAAGACATCGGAGTAACAATCACTTTCATTCAAGCCATCTTGTGTTAACGCATCCAGAATGCCATAAACAAAATTTGGTGAGCCACAAAAGAAGGCTGAGCAATCTTTAAGATTCTGGAATCGTTCCAAAATCAGGTCTTCGATCAACCCGCTGTAACCATCCCAGCCTTGGTTGGTGTCTCTAACTATCGGGTAATAATGAATGAGTCCTTGATCCTGCCACTGTTGAGCCAGCTCAGTAGCGTACAAATCTGACGGCAGTTTTCCTACCCAGAACAAGTGTAGGTTAGGTCGATCGTCTTCTTGGGCGAGAGCTTCGACTAAACTTTTCATTTGGGCAAAGCCGGTACCTGCCGCAATCAATAACACGTCCTTCTTCAAGGTATGACGTTCAATCGGGAGATAGCAATTTCCCATCGGTAATTTAACGCGCATGGTCGGTAAAGATTGCAACTGCGTCAGGATGTAGAGCGCACTGTTATTGTCGGAATGTGCCTGAATATGAAGTTCTATATCCCGACCTTGCGGGGCACAAGCAATGGTAAATGGGTAGCTATTGCCATCTTCAGGCAGTAATTCCAGATATTGGCCGGCATGAAACTCCGGAGATTTTCCAGCAGGCGCTTTCAGCATCACTTTATAGACATCATCGTTGAGTTGCGTAACTTGTTCGATTTGGCAAGCGATTGTTTGCAATTTAAATTCTCCAGGGCCTCTGAAGGCCTTAATGCCAATGGTTAAATCAGTTAATGGCTTTGCTATACAGTATAAAAGGTTATGGCGTGTTGGGGGCGCGGAAACTGTCTGTCCGTTTTTTAAACACACCCGGCCTTCTATCAAATCACCGTAGCACACTTCACACACACCATTAGTACAGGCTTTGGGGATGAAGCAATGTTGGGCCAAAGCAGCGTCCAACACGGTTTCATCCGGGCCACAATTGAATCTGTGGCCACTGGTTGTGGTAATTGTGAAGGTATTCTTGGACATGGATGGCTAGAAGGGCTTACTGTCCGGTAATTCAATACCCAGGCTGTCCCAGATGTCATCGATGCGTGCAGTGACATTAGGATCTTTTTCGATGGGACGACCCCATTCCCGATCCGTTTCACCCTGCCATTTATTGGTCGCATCGAAGCCAATTTTTGAGCCTAAGCCTGAGACGGGTGAGGCAAAGTCCAGATAATCAATCGGGGTGTTTTCGATCATCACCGTGTCTCGGGCAGGGTCCATACGTGTGGTCATTGCCCAGATGACATCGTTCCAGTCGCGTGCGTTGACGTCATCATCACAGACAATCACAAACTTGGTGTACATGAATTGGCGTAAGAATGACCAGACGCCCATCATTACCCGCTTTGCGTGACCCGGATATTGTTTCTTCATGGTCACTACTGCCAGTCGATATGAGCAGCCTTCGGGTGGCAGGTAAAAATCCACCACTTCAGGAAACTGTTTCTGGAAGATCGGTACAAATACTTCGTTGAGTGCCACACCCAATACCGCAGGTTCATCGGGTGGACGACCGGTGTAGGTGCTGTGATAGATAGGTTTCTTACGATGGGTGATACGTTCTACGGTAAATACCGGGAACTGATCAACTTCGTTGTAATAACCGGTGTGATCGCCGTAAGGGCCTTCATCGGCCATTTCATCCGGATAAATAAAGCCTTCGAGCACAATTTCAGCACTGGCAGGCACTTGTAGGTCATTACCTATACTTTTCACCAGTTCGGTTTTACTGCCGCGTAGCAGACCGGCAAAGGCGTATTCTGATAGGGTATCAGGGACCGGAGTTACTGCGCCTAAAATGGTGGCTGGATCAGCGCCTAGGGCAACCGACACCGGAAACGGTTCACCAGGATGAGCTTGTTGCCACTCTCTAAAGTCCAGTGCGCCACCGCGATGGGATAACCAGCGCATGATCAGTTTGTTCTTGCCGATCAGTTGTTGACGGTAGATCCCCAGATTTTGGCGCTCTTTGTGTGGACCTCGGGTAATGACCAGTGGCCAGGTCACTAAGGGGGCTGCATCACCTGGCCAGCAGGTTTGAATCGGAATTCTGGTGAGGTCGACCTGATTGCCCTCTAAAACCACCTCTTGGCAAGCCGCTTTGGTGACCACTTTCGGCCCCATTTTCAGGACTTGCTTAAACAGAGGCAGTTTTGACCAAGCGTCTTTCAGCCCTTTTGGTGGTTCAGGTTCTTTTAGAAAGGCGAGAAGCTCGCCAATCTCACGTAATGCTTTCACATCATTTTGGCCCATGCCTTGAGCAACCCGCTGAGGCGTACCAAAGAGGTTAGCGAGTACGGGCATGTCATAGCCTTTCGGATTTTCAAACAGAATTGCAGGGCCGCCAGCCCGGAGAGTCCGGTCACAAATTTCGGTCATCTCCAGATGGGGATCAACTTCGGCTTTGACTCGCACCAGATCGCCATTCTTTTCCAGAGCATCGATGAACTCTCGTAAATCGTTGTATTTCATGTGAGGGCGGCTCGCTCATCCATTAACAGGTAGCGCCGAATTATCGCGGATTCCGTTTATGAAAGAAAGGCTTAGTGATTTGATCGGACTTAGATCTGAGGGTCTTGAGGCGAGATGGATAAACGTGTGGACACAAAAAAGGCCGCCGTTTGGCAGCCTTTTCATGGAAGGGCGTTGATTAACGGCCTTTCATCGACATGAAGAATTCTTCATTGGTCTTAAAGCCTTTCAGCTTATCCAATAGGAATTCACTGGCCGCGATGTCTTCCATCTCGTGAAGCAACTTACGAAGAATCCACATGCGTTGCAGTTCATCTTCGGTTGTCAGAATGTCTTCACGACGAGTACCGGATTTACGAACATTGATCGCAGGGAATACGCGTTTTTCAGCGATTTTACGATCCAGGTGCGTTTCCATGTTACCCGTACCTTTAAACTCTTCGAAGATTACTTCGTCCATCTTCGAACCAGTATCAACAAGCGCGGTTGCGATAATGGTCAAACTGCCGCCTTCTTCTACGTTACGTGCTGCACCGAAGAAACGTTTTGGACGTTCCAAAGCATGGGCGTCAACACCACCAGTCAGAACCTTGCCTGACGACGGTACAATGGTGTTATAGGCACGAGCCAGACGGGTAATAGAGTCCAGTAGGATCACTACGTCTTGTTTGTGCTCAACCAAACGCTTGGCTTTTTCCAGTACCATTTCAGCTACTTGAACGTGACGTGCAGGTGGCTCATCGAAGGTACTTGCAACTACTTCACCGCGAACGGTGCGTTGCATTTCGGTTACTTCCTCAGGGCGCTCATCAATCAAAAGAACAATCAGATGACATTCAGGATTGTTACGAGTGATGGATTGTGCGATGTTCTGAAGCATCACTGTTTTACCGGCTTTCGGCGGTGAAACAATCAAACCACGCTGACCTTTACCAATTGGAGATGTCAGATCGATGATACGAGCAGACAGATCTTCGGTTGAACCGTTACCAGCTTCAAGTTTCAATCGTTCATCAGGGAATAAAGGAGTGAGGTTTTCGAAAAGAATTTTGTTCTTGGCGCTTTCTGGTTTGTCGTAGTTGATTTTATCAACCTTGAGCATTGCAAAATAACGTTCACCGTCTTTTGGTGGTCGAATTTTCCCAGAAATAGTGTCGCCTTTACGCAAATTAAATCTTCGGATCTGGCTTGGAGAAACGTAAATGTCATCCGGGCCAGCTAAGTAAGAACTACCAGAGGATCTAAGGAAGCCAAAGCCATCTTGAAGGATTTCTAGTACGCCATCGCCATAGATGTCTTCACCGCTTTTTGCGTGTCTTTTCAGGATCGCGAAGATAACGTCTTGCTTGCGGGATCTAGCTAGATTGTCGAGACCCATTTCAGCAGCAATTTCTAAGAGCTCAGGCATGCTCTTTTGCTTGAGATCTGTAAGATTCATGTATTTCCTGTGAGTAGTTTACTTAAATGAATGAGATTAAATTTGGTAGGTTTCAGGTGTTGTTATTTTGAAATGAGGTTACGGGAGGAACCTCGGACCAACTGAAGACCAATATAGAAGGATAATCGGCGGTCGTCCAGAAAAATTTACCAAATTTTGTACAAAAACTTCGGGGGTTGGGGCTGTGTGTGCTTTTACTTGGCAGGGTGAGCCAGGTTCTACTGGGGCTGGCTCACGTATGACGCAGGTGTCTTAGACCAGGCAATTACACCGTGCTGTCAATGAATGCAGTTAGCTGAGACTTCGACAAAGCACCAACTTTAGTCGCTTCAACGCTGCCATTCTTGAAGATCATCAACGTAGGAATACCACGGATATTGAACTTAGGTGGTGTTGCTTCGTTTTCATCGATGTTCAGCTTACAGATTTTGATTTGACCGTCGTAATCGTTAGCAATTTCTTCAAGGATTGGCGCAATCATTTTACAAGGACCGCACCAAGGTGCCCAGTAATCAACAATCACAGGAAGATCGCTTTTTAGCACTTCTTCTTCAAAAGTTGCATCGGTTACGTTCACAATTGTGTCGCTCATGATGTTTATCCTAATAGTTTATTGAGTATTTAATAATGTTTGAGTATTAAAAATCGTTGCTCGAATTCGGTCAGTATTTATCAATTTGAGAAAGCTGCTAGTGTTTAGTTCAATGCGCTATCTCAAAGAAATGATTCGTCGGGCGGCTGCGAAATGACATAAAAAGTGGCATGATTAGGCCCGAAAATACGTTACTAGATTCTCTGTACTATATGGGCGCAGAGAGGAATTACAAGTCTTTTAATGATGAAAGAGAAGATATGACGATCGATACTGACGCTTTAGCAGCAATTGATTTGGGGTCTAATAGTTTTCACTTGGTGGTTGCCCGTGAAGAGCAGGGTGAAATACGCGTTGTTGAAAAATTAGGCGAAAAAGTACAGTTGGCTGCAGGAATCGGTAAAGATAAATGTCTTAGCGAAGAAGCCATTGATAGAGGCTTGTCTTGTCTCAGCCGATTTACTGAACGTCTTAAAAATGTTCCCCAGGATCGAATTCGTATTGTCGGTACCAATGCCCTTAGGGTGGCTAAAAACAGCGGCGCTTTTATAAAGCGTGCGCGTGAAGTACTTTATGCACCGGTCGAAGTTATTGCTGGTCGGGAGGAAGCACGCTTGATTTATCTGGGGGTGTCTCACACCTTATCGGATGATGCCGGTGCCAAATTGGTGGTTGATATCGGCGGAGGCAGTACCGAGTTCATTATTGGAGAACGTTTCGAGCCGATCGAAATGGAAAGCCTTCACATGGGCTGTGTTTCCTATCGAACACGATTTTTTGCGGATGGCAAAATCAAGCGTAAGAACTTTGATCAGGCGGTGCTGGTTGCCCGCATGGAGCTGCAAAGCATTCGGGATCAATATCTTGCGCAAGGTTGGCAGGATGCTATCGGTTCTTCAGGCACCATTCGTAATATCGAACGAGTGGTAGTAGCGCGTGGCTGGACAGAAGGTGGCATTACCCGAGAGTCTCTGGATAAGTTGCGTAGCCTGATTCTGTCCTATAACCATGTGGATGAACTGGATATCGAAGGGCTTAAGGTCGAGCGTAAGAGTGTTTTTCCTTCCGGAGTGGCAATTTTATTGGCGGTGTTTGATGCTTTGGGGATTGAGCGTATGGAATATTCAGACGGTGCACTCAGAGAAGGTGTGCTCTATGACGTACTTGGGCGCTTGAGTCACGAAGACGTTCGAGAGCGGACGGTATTGGCGTTGATGGAGCGTTTCCATGTGGTCAAAGAACATGCGGCTGTTTGCGAACAAACGGCGGTGACCTTGTTTGATCAGTTGCAAGCTGAGTGGTCTCTTAAACCTCAAGACCGGGAGTTGCTGAGTTGGGCGGCTTGTCTTCATGAAGTGGGGCGCGTTATTGCTCACAGCCAATTCCATAAGCACGGTGCGTATTTAATCGGTCAGTCGGATTTGGCCGGTTTCACCAAAGGCGAGCAGGAAGAGTTGGCGATTCTGGTGCGTTTGCATCGTCGTAAGATTTCACTGCTGGTGTTGGACAACATTGAACCCAGTCGGGCCAAAGAATTAAAACGTCTGGTGATCTTGTTGCGATTGGCGGTGACCTTGTGTGCGCCGAGATTTATGACGCAGCCGCCGAAGGTCCAGGCGGAGTTAGTGAAAGGTGTTGTGCAGCTGTCCTTTAATGATGATTGGCCAACTGAATATTCGCTGGGGCTAGATATGTTGCGAGAAGAGATGACTTTGTGGCCTAAGATTGGCTTTGAAGGCACGATCTTTTTGGACTAGTTGAATATCTCTTTCGTATGTCGCTATCAAAAAGCCACCTCGTGAGGTGGCTTTTTTTATGTGCTTTTTATTCGTCCTGAATGGCGTTCTTTATAACCACTAAATAGCAACTAAGCCATTAAGCTCGTAACGCCAGACGTTCCAATAAACTGCTCTGAGCGGAGATCGCCTCTTCACCTTCTTCGGGCTGGTTGAGCACGTAGGTGTCGTCGGTCTGCAATTCCCAGCTCTGACAATTGTCTTGCAGGTAGAGATTGAGTTCTTCAATCATGCGCTTCTTCAATTTACTCGGCTCAATAGGGAAGCAAGTCTCCACGCGGTTGATGAGGTTTCGTTCCATCCAGTCGGCACTGGCACCGAAGAGTTTCGGTGAGCCATTGTTTTCAAAATAGAAAATGCGGGTGTGCTCCAGAAAGCGACCGACAATGGAGCGTACTCGGATATTTTCAGACACTCCCGGAATCCCCGGGCGCAAAGAACACATGCTGCGAATGATCAGGTCGATGGAAACGCCGGCCTGGGACGCTTTATATAAGGCTTTAATGATCTTGGGTTCGGTCAGTCCATTACATTTAATAATGATTTTGGCCGGTAAGCCTTCTTTTGCGTGGGCAGCTTCTTTGTTGATCAGATCAATCAACCCTTTGTGCAAGGTAAACGGTGCGTGCATCAGCTTTTGGGTTTTTTGAATTTTGCCCATCCCGGTCAGCTGTTGGAAAATGCGGTGCGTATCGTAGGTGATCTCATCGTTCGCAGTCAGGTAGCCATAATCTGTGTAGAGTTTGGCGGTTCCTGCGTGATAGTTACCCGTACCCAAGTGAGCATAGCGTTTCAGTTGTTGATTCTCCCGACGGAGAATCAGCATCATCTTGGCGTGAGTTTTGTGGCCGACGACACCGTAGGTGACCAGTGCTCCGGATTCTTGAAGTCGGCTAGCGAGATTGATGTTGTCTTCTTCATCAAAACGAGCGCGTAGTTCGATCACAGCCGTTACTTCTTTGCCGTTACGGGCTGCTTCACATAGAGCGTTGACGATGTCTGAATCTTCACCGGTTCGATACAGCGTTTGTTTAATCGCAATCACGTTGGGGTCTTTCGCCGCTGCCATTAATAGGTTAACGACGGGCGTAAAGGATTCAAACGGGTGGTGAAGCAATCGATCGCTTTTTCGAATTTCATCAAAGATGTTGTTCTTGGCCGAGAGCTTCAGTGCTTTCGAAAGACCCGGAGTAAAGACGTCGTATTGCAAGTCCGGGCGTTTTACCAGACTTAGCGTTTGCATCAGTCTCGCCAGATTGACGGGGCCATCGACGCGGTAGAGGTCGTCTTCACTAAGATTGAAGCGTTTCAGCAGCTCTTCAACCAGTTCATCCGGGCAGTTATTGGCTACTTCCAAGCGCACCGCATCGCCATAGCGACGAGAAAGCAATTCGCTTCGCAATGCGTTGGCTAAATCTTCTTCGGTTTCATCAATTTCCAAGTCGGCGTTTCGGGTGAGTCGGAATTGATAACAGCCATCGATGGTCATACCGGGGAACAGGTCTCCGGCATGAGCGTGAATGATAGACGATAAGAAGACCAGGTTGTCGCCGTCGTTGTCACAGATTTCATCCGGTAAACGAACAACGCGAGGCAAAGAGCGAGGCGCAGGCAGAATGGCCAAGCCGGTTTCACGGCCAAAGGCGTCTTTCCCGTCCAATTCCACAATAAAGTTCAGTGTCTTGTTGACCAAACGCGGGAATGGGTGAGACGGGTCCAGTCCGACCGGGCTCATCACTGGCATTACGCTTTCATTGAAGAAATTGTTGATCCACTCTTCCTGTTGTTCTGTCCATTCTTCCCGACGGAGGAAGCGAATGCCTTCTTCACGAAGTGCCGGCAGGATAATATCGTTGAGGATTTCATATTGGCGCTCTACCAACGGGTGGTACTGTTCGCTGATGGCTTCTAACGCTTGTTCCGGAATCATGCCGTCAGGCAGGATCTTGGCCTGACCGAATTCAATTTGGCGTTTTAGTTCGGCCACGCGAATCTCGAAGAACTCATCGGTGTTAGAGCTGAAAATACACAAAAAGAGCAGACGCTGAAGCAAGGGATGTCGTTCATCCATCGCCTGAGCCAAGACGCGCTCGTTAAACTTAATCAAGCTTAATTCGCGGTTGATATAAAGTTCAGGGTTATCCAAATCGATAACGGTGGTTTCTTCAGTCGCCTGGGTTGTCATACTCTTTTGGTATCCTTCAATTTATGACATATGGGTCGGAGCGAGTTCTTTCTTACTGATTCAATGCCTTCGCTGCTCGAACGGCAAAGTAAGTGAGAATGCCGTCAGCGCCTGCGCGTTTGAATGAGGTAAGCGATTCCATCATCACGGCATCCAGATCCAACCAGCCATTCTGGGCAGCGGCCACATGCATCGCGTATTCGCCACTGACCTGGTACACAAAGGTCGGAGCCTGGAATTCGTCTTTTACTCGGCGAACGATGTCCAGATACGGCATTCCCGGTTTTACCATTACCATATCTGCGCCTTCGCCAAGATCGGTTGCAATCTCGTGCAGCGCTTCATCACTGTTGGCCGGGTCCATTTGATAGCTGTACTTGTTACCGCCAGCAAGATTGCTTGCGGAGCCGACAGCGTCTCGGAACGGGCCATAATACGCTGACGCGTATTTTGCCGAGTAAGCCATGATGCGTGTATTAATATAACTTTCGGCTTCTAATGCCAATCGAATTTCACCGATGCGTCCGTCCATCATGTCGGAAGGGGCCACAATGTCGGCACCAGCTGCGGCATGTGAAAGGGCTTGCTTAGTGAGAATTTCCACTGTGATGTCATTCAGAACATAGCCGTTTTGATCAATGATGCCGTCTTGTCCATGCGTGGTGAATGGGTCCAACGCCACGTCGGTCATTACTCCCAGTTCAGGGCAGGCGTCTTTTAAGGCTTTTACGGCACGCTGTGCCAAACCGTCTGGATTGTAGGCTTCTTCCGCCATTTCAGATTTGGCGTTTTGTGGCGTGACCGGAAAAATAGCCACTGCTGGAATGCCCAAAGACGACCAAAGCTTGGCTTCTTTGACCAGTAGGTCGATGGATAACCGTTCTACGCCCGGCATGGACTCGACCGGCTCACGCTGGTTAGTGCCTTCTAAAACGAATACGGGATAAATCAGGTCGTTGGTGGTCAGTACCGATTCACGCATCAAGCGACGTGAGAAGTCGTCCTTTCTCATGCGACGCATACGAATCAAAGGAAAACGACGAGTATCTAATGTAGGCATGTCTAACTCCGTGTGTATGTGGCGATCTAGCCACGTTGTGCTTAACCATCGTAATGATGTTTCTGGAAAAGGCGTAGAAAAAAGCCCGTATTCAACAGACCAGAAAGATGCACGAAAGTTTAGGGTAACTAGGTTCTATGTAACTATTATGAAACTTTATCACGAATATGGCTTGAGATGCCTCAACAGAACTTAACTGTATCGTGCCTGTCAGAGATAAAAATATAATCAGGGTGGAAACATTGAATGAATAAACGTCTCTCGCTTGTCGGGCTGCTGGTGTTAGCTGTGCTCGGTTTTTGGCATTTCGATCTGGGGCATTATCTGACGCTGGATTATTTTTCGGAACAGCGTAACCAGTGGGCGCAGGCAATAGAAGCCAATCCTTGGCAAAGCACTGTTATTTTCTTTTCGATTTATGTGGCTGTAACAGGGCTTTCCTTGCCCGGTGCAGCGGTGATGACCTTGGTGGCCGGTGCCTTGTTTGGTGTGGTGTGGGGAACGATCTTAGTGTCCTTCGCCAGTACTTTAGGCGCGACGTTGGCGTTTCTTGTAGCAAGGTTTATTCTGCGGGACACCGTACAGAACAAGTTCGGTGATCAGTTAAAGAGTATTAACCAAGGCATTGAGAAAGACGGGCCGTTTTATCTCTTTACCTTGCGACTGATTCCTGTGTTTCCTTTCTTCCTTATCAATCTGGTGATGGGGTTAACGCCGATTCGTACGTTAACCTATTTTCTGGTCAGTCAAATCGGGATGTTGCCAGGCACCATCGTTTATGTGAATGCCGGTGCCGAATTGTCTCAGGTGACGGAATTCAGTTCTTCGGCGATTTTTACCCCAGGCTTAATCGGCTCCTTCGTGCTGTTAGGGATCTTTCCTTGGTTGGCCAAGGCTTTGGTGAATGTAATCAAGCGTCGTCAGGTCTACAAAGGTTGGGAAAAACCAAAAACCTTTGATTTTAATTTACTTGTTATTGGCGCTGGCGCTGCAGGGTTGGTGACGTCTTATATCGGGGCGGCGGTGAAAGCCAAAGTGGGTTTGATTGAACGCCATAAAATGGGCGGCGATTGTTTGAATACCGGATGCGTACCGAGTAAGGCGTTATTGCGCAGTGCCAAGATTAATCACTACATCGGTCAGGCCAGCAAATATGGCTTACAGAATGGTTCGGCAGAGGTGGATTTTCCTGCGGTGATGGAACGAGTTCAGGAGATCATTCGGACAGTCGAACCTCACGACTCGGTAGAACGCTATCGATCGTTGGGGGTGGATTGTTTGCAAGGTCAGGCCCGTTTGAAAAGTCCGTATTCTGTGGAATTAAACGGTGAAATATTAACGGCGAAGAATATCGTTATTGCCTCAGGTGCTCGACCTTTTGTTCCCCCTATTCCCGGGTTGGATGCGGTGAACTGGTATTCCTCCGATACCATTTGGGAACTTAGGGAAAAACCGGAGCGTTTGTTGATACTGGGTGGCGGCCCTATTGGTTGTGAACTAGCTCAGGCATTCTCTCGTTTGGGGTGTCAGGTATCCCAAGTGGATATGTCAGAGCGCTTGATGCCGAGGGAAGATGAAGATGTCTCGGCGGTGATTCATCAGCGCTGGCAGGAAGAAGGCATCGCATTGTACTTGGGCCACACTGCCGTCCGTTTTGAGTCCGTTGCTGGTCAACATCAGCTGATTGCCAGTAAAGATGGCAAGGATGTGGTTATCCCGTTTGATGCGGTGTTACTGGCGGTCGGGCGTAAAGCTAATACGGCGTCACTCGGGCTGGATGAATTGGGCATCGAGTTGAGTGAACGAGGCACGGTGGAAGTAAATGAGTACTTACAGACCAAGTACCCGAACATTCTGGCCTGTGGTGATGTGGCTGGCCCCTATCAGTTCACTCATACGGCGTCACATCAGGCGTGGTATGCCTCGGTTAATGCGCTGTTCGGTCGCTTTAAAAAGTTCAAGGTGGATTATCGGGTGATTCCCTGGGCCACCTTTACCGATCCTGAAGTGGCTCGGGTGGGGTTGAGCGAACAAGAAGCCACCGAGCAAGGCATTGCTTATGAGGTCACCAAGTACGGCATTGATGACTTAGATCGAGCCATTGCGGATTCTGAAGCTCACGGCTTTGTGAAAGTGTTGACTGAGCCGGGCAAAGATAAAATTCTGGGCGTGACCATTGTCGGATATCACGCAGGAGAATTGATTGCCGAATACGTGACCGCGATGAAGTATGGTTTGGGGCTGAACAAGATTTTGGGGACGATTCACATTTATCCGACATTAACCGAAGCCAATAAATATGCGGCTGGGGAATGGAAACGCGCTCATGTGTCGGACAAAGCGCTTCAGTGGTTAGAAAAATTTCACCGTTGGATGCGAAGCTAACGGATAGGCATCTACTGTATTAGACCGTTCCTTCGCTGACGAAATCGGGAAACTGTGATTTACTTAACTCATATAATGATGAATAAGCGCTCTCAGATGAGGGTGCTTTTTTATGGCGATGTGTTCAACGAAAAGGAAGAGTGACATGGCAAAAAAAATTGCGGTATTACTGTCAGGGTGTGGTGTTTATGATGGTTCTGAGATTTATGAAACCGTATTGACGCTGTTGCGTTTAGATCAGTCGGGTGCGGAATATCAGTGCATTGCGCCTAACGATGCCATGATGCATGTGATCAATCATATGACCGGGGAAGAAATGCCGGAATCCCGAAATATTCTGGTGGAAGCGGCGCGACTGGCTCGTGGCAACATCATTGATTTGGCCGATGCAAAGGCTGAGGAGTATGACGGGTTAATTTTGCCTGGCGGATTTGGTGCGGCGAAAAACCTGTGTGATTTTGCAGTGAAGGGTACGGAGATGTCGATTCGCCAAGATGTAATCGACTTTGTTCGCAGTTTCCATAAGGCAATGAAGCCCGTTGGATTGATGTGTATTGCGCCGGTGATGGTGCCACAAATTTTTGGTGAAAAGTCCATCTGTACGATCGGTACAGACCCGGATGTGGCGTCAGCGGTGACGGCTATGGGCGGTGAGCATCAGGATCGCTCTGTGGATGACATTTGTGTGGATGCGGTGAATAAAGTGGTTACGACACCGGCGTATATGTTGGCGTCGGGTATCTTTGATGCGTCTAAAGGGATTTTCGCGCTGGTGGATGAAGTGCTATCGATGATTAAGAAATACAACTGATTGAAAGGCGTGCCAGGCTAAGTGTCTGGCATTTCCATTTCTGGACTGGTTATTCGAAAGGTACTTCAATGACCAGGGCTTTTCTGTCCAGTGGGTCGCCACTGAACGGGCGAATGACTTGCTGCTTTTCATCATCCATTAACGCCGAATCTCTTGAGTCATCGAGTTGCTGAATAGAGATCGAAATCTTTGGGTCTGAAGCTGTGTCCTGGCCAAAGAAATTTGGCAAGGTGGTTTCGTACAAAGTAGTAAAGGAATGCGGCAGGATAGATGATTGATAGGTGCTGGCTAAATGATCGTCATCAATCATGTAGTGATCGGTCTCTGCTGAGGCGCGGTCACAGGTAATGATTTGGATGATAACCAGCAAGGCCAGTAACGCCAGGTTCGACAGCCATAGCACAGTGCGGGTAGGAAACCGACCCACCGGGCGATACATTTGATGGTTATATGACGCGTTCATTTTTGCACTTTTCCTGCCGTTTGATCTCAGTCTAAATTCACCATGGGTCACATGGTGAAACCAGTCTTAAGTCCTCAAACAGTTTGTTGTTATTATTGTTTGGCGTAGGAGTAATGGGTGCTTGTGTCGTTAGTTCGCAATCATTACTTACAATTCACGCAATTCTGTTTCTTGTTGTTCCAAGGCTTCCTGAAGTTCCAACCAATCCATTTCCAACATTTCGGACTCTTGCTTCAGTTCTGACTGCCTTTGAAGAACCTCTGTAAGCTTAGTCTTACACGATTCATTGTAAAGTTCTGTATCATTCAGTTGATCGTTTATTGAACTGAGACTTGCTTCAACTTTTTCCATTCTGCTTTCAAGTTGGGCAATTTTTTTCTTAATTGGTTGCAGTGCGTTACGGATTTCTGCTTCCCGTTTACGCTGCGCTTTCTTATCGACAGCCGGCTTAACGCTTGTGTTCTCGGGGGATGACTCGCCATTCTGAGCGGCAGTGTTGCTTTTTTTTAATGTTTTCAGCCAGTTGTGGTAGTCATCGAGATCACCTTGAAACGGCTCGATCTTCTGATCGTGAACTAACCAGAACTCGTCGACGGTATTTTTAAGCAGGTGACGATCGTGCGAAACCACGATGATGGCACCTTCAAATTCTTGCAGCGCAACGGTCAGTGCAAATCGGGATTCCATATCCAAATGGTTGGTAGGTTCGTCCATTATCAGCAGGTTAGGTTTTTGCCAGGCAATCAATGCGAGAGCAAGGCGTGCTTTTTCTCCGCCGGAGAAAAGCTTGACCACATCGGTGGCTCGTTCACCGTTAAAGCCAAAGCGACCCAGAAAGTCGCGAATACTTTGTTCGCTGGCTGTTGGCGAAATCCGTTGTACATGGATTAATGGCGTACTGCTCAGGTCGAGAGCTTCCAACTGGTGTTGAGCAAAATAACCGACATACAGGTGCATGCCCTGCGTTACTTTACCTGCGCGCAATGGCAAATCCCCCACCAGTGTTTTGATGAAGGTCGATTTACCGGCACCGTTGGCGCCCAACAGGCCAATTCGCATGTCTGGCAACAAGGTGCAGGAGGTGGTTAACAATGTCGTGTTATAACCAATTTCTCCATCCTCAATAGAAAGCAGGGGTGAGGAGGTTTTGTCTGCCTTTGGAAATTCAAAACTGAACTGGGTGTCCACATGTGCAGGCGCAATAACCGACATGCGTTCAAGAGCTTTAACCCGGCTCTGTGCTTGTTTGGCTTTCGACGCTTTCGCTTTAAAGCGGCGAATAAATGATTCCATGTGGGCAATTTCGCGCTGCTGCTTCTCAAAGGAGGCTTGTTGCTGAGCCAGCTTTTCGGCGCGGGCTTGTTCAAAACTGCTGTAGTTGCCTTTATAACTGATTAACTTCTGTTGATCGACGTGGGCAATGTGAGTCACCAGACTGTCGAGGAAATCGCGGTCGTGGGAAATCAGAATCAAGGTGCCTGGGTAGGCTTTCAGCCATTGTTCCAGCCAGAATACCGCATCAAGATCCAAGTGGTTGGTGGGCTCATCCAGCAATAACAAATCTGACGGGCACATCAGCGCTTGGGCCAGATTCAGACGTAATCGCCATCCCCCCGAAAAACTACTGACCGGTTCGTTCATTTCTTGCTGCTTAAACCCTAGACCTGCCAAGAGTTGCTCTGCGCGGCTTTTGGCGGTGTATCCATCGGCTTGTTCATAGGCGGCATGCGCGTGCGCTAACTGATCGGTTAAATGATTCTCTTCGGCGTGCTGAATTGCTTGCTCCGCAGCCCGGAAGGTTTCATCGCCATCCAGTACGTAGTCGAGGGCGGAGCGATCCGAATTGGATACTTCCTGCGCCATGTGTGCCATCCGCCAATGATTTGGTCGCTGGAACTCACCCTGATCGGGATGAAGCTCACCCAAAATCATTTTAAACAGGCTCGATTTTCCGGCACCGTTGGCACCGACCAGTCCTACTTTTTGACCTGGGTTGATGGTGAGGTTTGCGTCTTCGAAAAGAACTTTAATACCACGTTGAAGCGAAATATTGGTCAGCTGAATCATGAGGTTGCGCAGTTATTCTGTGGAAGCTAATAAAGGTGCGTGAACAGTAACAGGAGTTATTGGAATTAGAAAGGCTTGAGAAAGAAGGTGGAGGGTCCTGATGGACCCACAATAAGGTTTTCTGCTCGCTTTTTATTTTTATTATTGAGCGTCAATTAATGCTTCTGTTTTTATTTTTATTGGTGAAGCTTAATTGCATCGTTTCTTGTTGTTCTTGACTAATAGTATGCGTGTTTGTGTGCCACTTTTTTAAAATGTAAGTAAATCAATTGGTTAGGTGTTTTGTAGTGTAAGGGGGAGGGAGTATAGACGAAGATTCTGTTACCTGTGTTCCATAATTTGAAAAGTCTGTTGTGTTAAGCGGTAACGTTTGAGGTAACAAAAACCTCATCATAGGATTTTACGAGTAACGATGAATCCATATATCAAGGGCACTGAGGTTGAGTACCGGAAGATGTCCGTGATTTTAGCTACCAACTAGAAGGCAGAATCGGCATACAAAGCAGAAAGACGACTAAATCAGGGGAAGTAGGGAAGGTGAGGATCAAAAAATTTTCCCCTCTGTGAGTCAGGTTCTGACTCACAGAGGTAAACCGCTTTTGCAAGAGGGTCGTTATTATTCTTATTGGTGACCCCCTGTAAATCGGTACCATTATTATTCTTATTCTGTTGGCATCCGATGATGGGATACCTAATTAGAGTGCGTATCCCGAGCCAATTTTTGTTAAATGTAAGTAATTCATTTGGTTAAGGTTAATTATTGATGTGGCGCTTTAACTGGATGAAGGCTAGGTCGTTACCTTTGTTCAATATTTGCAATTCTCTTTGTCTCATTAAGTAACAATTCGATGGTGGTAACTCGCACAGACCTATTTTTATGGGGGTGTTACCTGCACGTGTTGCATCTAAACGGGGGTGGTTTGGTAATCTGATGTCTTGAATGTCGGGTATATCTCATTCTGAAGGGGAAGTTGTCGAGCTGGTAACATACGTCTATGAATTCACTTGATTTTGCTAGACTAAGTCTGACAATCTTGAATGAATTAACGTACGAGTCGCGCATTCTTGATAAAGTGACTGATGAGCAATGTTGTAGTGGTGTATGCATCCATATTTGAAAAAGCTTGTTCAAAATCTGAATTTTAGTCTGTCTGATCACTCTCAGCTGGAGTCGCTATTAGAGCAGGTCTCTTCGTATCTTTCTCATCTGGAATCTCTCTCTTCCAAGGATCTCGAAAGTCATCTTGCCCATTCGGAGCAAACCCCGATTAATCTGGATCAGCTGGAAAATGGCTCGATGGCGCCGGAAGAACTGGTCACCCTGATTAAAGAGCAGACTCAACAATACGAGCGCCAGATTACACAACTGGCGGCGGTAAAGTTAGGTTTGGAAGATTCGTTGTCCTTACTGAATACCACTCTGGATGCCACTAACGATGGTTTGGTGGTGTTTGATAAGCATCATAAAGTGGTGGCGCATAATAAGTTGCTGGCGGACTTTTTTGGTATTTCATCCGAAGAAGTGGAGCAGTCATTTGTTGGTAGCCGCTTAAAGGAAATGCTCAAGCGCCAGGTTCATAATTACGAAACCTTGTTGGAATTGATTCGTTTTACTAATCAAAATCCGGGTGAAAAAGCGCATGGCTTGCTGCACTTTAAGAACGGCACCTATGTTGAGTGCGTCTCGAAACCCCGATTTCTGGATCATCGGATTGTTGGTCGGGTTTGGAGTCTCCGAGACATCACCGATTTGAAACAGTCTGAAGAACAGGCACGACACCAAGCCTACCACGATGATTTAACCGGGTTGCCTAATCGGGCTCTGTTGCAGGAGCAAATGCAACGGGCGTTGAAAGGTGCTCAACATCATAATCATCGGATTGCGATCCTGTTTATGGATTTGGATGGATTCAAGTACGTAAATGATACCTTAGGGCACGATTTTGGTGATTTGTTACTGTGTCATGCCGCCATGCGGTTGAAGGATTGTATTCGGGACATCGATTTATTGGCTCGATACGGGGGTGATGAGTTCATTGTGATGATGGATGAGGTAACGTCGGTTCGTCAGGTAACGGATTTGGCGGATGCCATCATTAAAGAACTTGAGCGTCCCTTTGTGATTCGTGGTGAGTCCTTGTACATGACCACCAGTATCGGTATTTCTTTGTATCCAAACGATGGCGATGTAGCGGAAGGGTTGATTCGCGATGCAGATATGGCGATGTATCACGCCAAAGCCAAGGGGCGCAACAATTACCAGTTCTTTGCAAAAGAACTGGCGGTGCTCTCCTCTCATCGTTTGTCCTTGCGGAATAAGCTGAAAACCGCCATCGAAGAAGAACAATTTTCATTGGTTTATCAGCCGAAGGTAACCACCAAGGAAAATCGCATTGTCGGGGTGGAAGCCTTGATTCGCTGGACTTTGCCTGATGGTCAGGTGACGCCGCCTAATGAATTTATCCCCGCTGCTGAAGACAATGGTTTGATCTTACCGATCAGTAACTGGGTGTTTGAAGAAGCGATTAAGCAGGCTAAGGCGTGGGAATCTTCGGCCCCCAGCTATTTTACGGTGGCCGTAAACATGTCTGCCCGTCAATTTCAGCAGCCGGATTTGGTGGAAAGCTTAATGGCGCTGTTGGCCAAATATGAATTACCGGCGCGATTCCTTGAAATTGAAATCACCGAAAGCATGGTGATGGAGGATGTGGAATCCGCGATACGGGTACTGGCCAGGTTGCGCCGATTGGGAATACGGATTGCCATCGATGATTTTGGCACCGGGTATTCCTCTCTGGGCTATTTGAAGTCATTGCCGATTGATTGCCTGAAGATTGATAAACGGTTTGTGGACGAGCTCTTTAAGAGCAAAGCCGATCGGGCGTTGGTCAGTACCATTATTTATTTGTCCCATGTGATGGGTGTGCAGGTAGTGGCTGAAGGCGTTGAAACGGAAGAGGCGCTGAAGTTGTTGGATGATATGACCTGTGATCTGATTCAGGGGTATTATTTCAGTAAGCCGGTGCAGGCCGAGGAAATTGTTCAAATGTTGGAAAAGCATCGCTAGTCGAAAAGGATCAGGTCATGGATGTCGTATTTTTTATCAAGAAGCTGGTGATCGTTTTGATCTCTCCCATTTCTATCGTACTGATTCTGGGACTGCTGGCATTACTGGCGTTGCTGTGGGGTAAAACCAAGCGGGCCGGTGTCTTGATGGCTCTTTCCCTATTCTTGGTTTGGGCGGCTTCTTTTAATCCGATCGGCGATTCTCTGATGCGCTCTCACGAGCACGGATTACGGGCCTTTCAATACAATGACGATCTGGATGTGTCTGTCATTCATGTCTTAGGCGGTGGGCATAGTGAAAGTCCGCGATATGCCACCGGAGCGCAACTCAGTTCTTCCTCTCTGGCGCGAGTTATTGAAGGGGTTCGCATTGCCCAACTCTACCCTGAAGCGCGTTTGGTCTTTTCCGGGTATGAAGGTTATATGGGTGTGAATAAGCTGACCAATGCGGAAGCTGCCAAGGCCTTAGCGACTTCCATCGGTATGGATGAAGACCGTATCGACCTGTTAACGGAAGCAAAAGATACTCGTGAGGAAGCCATTGATGTGGCTGATATGGTTGGGGAAGGACAATTGATTTTAGTGACCTCGGCTTCGCACATGCCTCGGGCATTGGCCATTTTCCATCAGGAAGGTTTAAAGCCGCTTCCTGCTCCCACGTATTTCTTAGGCCATGATCAGAGCAGTGATTACACCCCGTCTATTGAGGCATTGAATAAGACCCAGCGTTACTTCTATGAGCAGGTGGGGCTGATGTGGATAAAACTACGCGCCTGGTTGGATCAGTAACCTCGCCGTTTAAAGTCATTCAATCTGCTTGATGTCGTATGTGGTAATGCTCTATGTGTTTAATGTTTTAGCACAGGCCATCGGGCTTCCAGTACTCCGTTTCGGACTGCCAGTACATCCCCGAATTGAAGGAACACCGCTTCGCTTTCCTGAGGACGCCAGAAAATGTGGTCGTCGGGGGCGAGTGTGAGCTGAGACGTTCCGTTTAATATGGCTTGATTAGCGCTTTCCCCGTAGAGACTGTTATGTCGTAGCCGAGCGTCAATCAGGTCGGCCCGCCAAAGCCCTCCGTAAATAAAAAATGTCTGCTGATGTTTGGGGTGAAGCCTTTGTAACAGACGACTTATCCACTCCGGTCCGGGCAAATTCATACCGGACCACTGCTTAATAATCGGACTGGCGATGAAGCTGGCCGGTTGATAGTCGGTTAATAGTGGCAGATCGAAGTGGCTAGGTTTAACCAGTGCACTGCCGACCGATAAATCGTTACAGACTGAGCTGTTTTTATGCAGTTCTATGGTCGGGCTACCGGCACCGTTGAGTATCAAATTATCGGCCCACAGCTCGGGAAAATAGCTTCGGGTATAGTTAATGTACGTTTGGTACTGATGCTGACTGCGTTGGTAACTGGCTTGCGTGGATTCCACGACCCTAGGTAACTTACCGACGTGAGCATCGTATCCCATAAATCCGGTGAATCGGAGAAACTTTGGATGATTCCTGATCGTGGTCAGCATTACATCCAGAGTGGTTTGATCTGTGACGCCGCCCCGATGCAAACCGATATCGATTTCTATGGTCACCGCGATTCTGGTTCCAAATTTCTGAGCAATGGTCAGGTACTGGTTGAGTCGGGCGGGCGTGTCCACTAACCAGTGTAATTGTTCTTCTGGTGAAAAGGCGTTTGTGTGCTGATGCATTCGCTCATAGGCACGCTGAACCGCTCGGGCTGGCAGGGGTTTTCCCAACAACAGATTGCTGTCTGGAAAGTGTTCAATAAGCTGCATTAAAAAGGGTAAATGGAAGGTCATGAAGCTTTGACTGCCAAGGCGCTCACTGAGATAGCTTAACAACCCGATGCAAGGCAATGATTTAGCAACCAGCCGAAGTGCTGTGTCTCTGGAAACCGAATGACACAGCGTGGCAAGGTTTGCATCCAATCGATCCAGATCGACGATAAGATGAGGTGTCCCTTCACCGTGCTGTGTTAGCAGTCGATTCAGCTGGTGGAAATACGGGGTATCTTGTGACCGTTCAGGCTGATGCATCCACGTCCCCTAAAATGGTGGTCATATCGTCGTTCATTAATCGTTGTGTTGGATCTAAGGTTCGTCTGATGTTCTGCCACTGTTTCCATTTCGGGTAGAGCTTCGCCAATTGCAGATGGTTCTTGGTATGGGTTTTCCCCCAATGCGGACGCCCCTCAAATTGATCAAAGATCGGCTCCAGCTGTTGGAATAGCACAGAGTAGTCTTGCTTATAGTATTGATGAATGGAAATAGAGGCAGAATCCCGGTCATAGAAGGGGCTCATCCAAATATCATCGGCAGCAACATAGCGGTATTCAATGGGGAAAAAGGCCGCAACATTATGTTTACGTAGGTGCTGGATTAACTTGCGTAGGCAGGTCGGTCCATCTTCCGCTGGCACTTGATATTCCATCTCGTTGAAACGAACGGTACGCGGTGTCGCAAAAACCTTATGCGACAGATCCACCCGCTGGCTGGGTTTTACAAAGCTGGCCAGCTGTCTGTGCACGAAAGGAATAAGCTTTGGAAAGTGTCTTGTTAGCTCGCAGAAAAAGCGTAATAGGGTGTCTTCAGCAATCAATGGTGCTTTGGGGCTGAATGCTGACTCCTGGGTTGGGTTCAGGGTCTTGAGGATCACCTGATCCGAATAGGCCAGGGCAAAGAATTCCACATGGCGATTTTGGGCCTTGAGGGTATCCAGATTGTTGAGAACATCTTCGAGCGGTTGCAGCTCTATGGATTCTTTCAATGAATATGCCGGACGATTTTGTAATTCAATTTCCGTAACTACGCCCAAGGCGCCGAGATTCACCCGTGCTGCATCAAACAACTCTTTATTATGGTGTGCCGAACACTCCAATACTTTCCCTTGAGGTGAAATCAGTGTCAGCGATTTCACCAGACCGGACAGGCAAGGTAATTTTGCGCCGGTACCGTGTGTACCTGTAGCAATGGCGCCTGCCAATGATTGATGGTTGATGTCACCCATGTTGAGCATGCCTTGATTGATTTCATCCAACAATGGGCTTAATTGGTGAAGGGGCGTACCGGCCTTGATTCGAGCGGTATTGGTCTCTTCGTCATAGCCCAGTAATCCGGTCATGTGATGGAGACTGATCAGTGTGTCTGCTGTCTTAGCCAGGGGGGTGAACGAATGCCCTGAGCCCACCAATCGGAAAGGTGTCGTGGTGCTTTGTAGTTCCGCTGTCAGTTCGCTGGTCGATACCGGTTCCAAAACTTCTTGAGGAAACGAGGTTTGATTTTGAGACCAGTTTTGCCACTGCCCTTTCGGATTACCCGGTTGCTCCTGTTGAATGTCATCAACACTGTCAAAGTACGTCATAGTTCGCCTTATTCTTATAGTTATCCGAAGTATAGTATTTAGCGGCGATGTGAATGGAAATATGCTGAGAGTGAATCTGGGTATAAATTCCCTAAGTTGGCCAATCTGCACACAAAAATTGAGCATTTAGTGTGCAAAAGTGAGTTGCTAACAATATCTGTGGATAAAATTGTGCGTAACGTATTCGAAACAGACTCAAACGCCCGTTTTATCTGGGCTCCGGTGAATAGAGTTAAAAATAATCACTTAATTAAAGTTATTTAAAATCAATTACTTAGTGTTTGTCTGTAAACGGTGGATAAAAACTGAAATACCACTCTACATCTTATTGTCATATTAAACTCTGTGTTGATAATTAGATTTTTTCTTGAATTACTGATTATAAATCCAGTGTTTCATGTTGATTTATTCTGTTTTTCTTACCGTCAAGGTATGACTCTGTGGTTAAGTTGTGAATAACCTGATGAATAGTTCTGTATAGCCTGTTTGTGGATGGGCGGTATAAGAAAGGCAGGAAATTATATTGAATTTATAGACGACCGGTCGTAAACTTGCCAACCATGGCGAGACCAAGAAAAAACGAACACATTAAAGAAGAGTTGCTGAACGCAGGCTTGGAAACCTTGTTAACCAAGGGGTATCACGGAACGGGCATTAAAGAAGTTCTGGACAAGCTGGGCGTGCCTAAGGGCTCTTTCTATCACTACTTCAAAAGCAAAGAAATGTTTGCGGCTGAGGTGGTGCATTTTTACGCGCGAGATTTAAACGAACGCATTCTTGGGGTCATGGCAGGTTCCCGGAAGACCGGCTTGATCGCCATTAAGCACGCGTTTATGTTAATGGTGGAGGAGTATCGAACCGGTACCTGTGGCTGTATCTTGGGGGCGTTAGCCAGTGAGATTTCTGAAACCAGTGAAATCTGTCGTCTTGCCATATTGAAAGAAGTTGAAAACTGGAACAACATGCTGGCAGCACTTGTGACGCAAGGCCAGAAAGAAGGGGTTATTCGAACCGATCTCGATGCCCAGTTACTGGCGAAAATGCTTTGGAATTGCTGGGAGGGTGGCGTACTCCGAATGAAAGTGGAAGCCTCCGCTAATGCTGTGGAAGATGTCGTCAACATTATGTTTGATGCCATTCTATTGAAGCGTTTATGAGTCAGCGCGATAGCGGATAGATTTTAGGAATACTGAAAGAAACACTCATTTGAGTGTTTTTATTTACATTGTTAATAGACGACCGGTCTAATACTTTTTGTCGGTCATGAAAAAAATGATATTAAAAGATATCCAGGAAGAGGTGCAGAATGAGTGAATTTGCAGTGTTGGGTCAGGCGTTAGATTTGCCGTGTGGTCATCAGGTGAAAAACCGATTCTTTAAGTCGGCGATGAGCGAAATTCTGGGAACGGTTGATCATCAGGTCAGCAAGGGATTGGTAACCTTATACCAACGCTGGGCGGAAGGCGGCTGTGGTGTGCTGATAACGGGTAACGTAATGGTGGATCGCAATGCTCTGGGTGAGCCACGAAACGTGGTGTTTGATGAACAAACAGACGTTGGAATGGTAGCGAAATGGGCTGCGGCGGCCACCTCGAACAATACGGACTGCTGGGTACAATTAAACCACCCGGGTAAACAGTCACCGAAAGCGATTAATCCGGACCCGGTGTCGCCTTCTGCTGTCCCTCTGGGGAAAGGTTTGGATAAGTTCTTCAATCCACCACGTGAACTTACCGATAAGGAAATTTGGGAGATCATTGGAAAATATGCCTTTGCTGCGAAAATGTCGAAAGACGCTGGATTCTCTGGCATTCAAATCCACGGCGCTCATGGTTACCTAGTTAGCCAGTTTCTTTCTCCGCATCATAATCGCCGTCAGGATCAATGGGGTGGCAGCATTGAAAACCGTATGCGATTTGTGAAGGAAATCTATCAGGCCATTCGAAACGAAGTGGGTGCTGACTTCCCGGTCGGTATCAAGCTGAATTCGGCTGACTTCCAGCGTGGAGGTTTCACCGAAGAAGAGTCGACGCAAGTAATCCAGGCGTTGGACGCGATGGGGATGGACTTGTTCGAAATCTCAGGTGGTAACTATGAATCGCCGGCGATGACAGGTGTTAAGCAAAGTACCAAGGAACGTGAAGCTTATTTCATTGAGTTTGCGGCCAAAATGAAGCAACTGATTAAAGCGCCAGTGGTGGTGACGGGTGGCTTCCGCTCTGCACAAGGTATGGCGGATGCCGTTGCCTCGGGTGAAATTGATATGGTCGGAATTGCCCGTCCGTTGACCTTGCAACCAGACATGCCGAAGCAAATCATTAAGGGTGTCAATGTGAAGAGCCAGGTGAAGCCGTTGACGACAGGTGTGAAAGCGCTGGATCAGGCGGGTATGTTAGAAATTACCTGGTATGAGCAGCAAATGGCGCGGATTGCGGAAGGCAAGCAACCCAAGCCGAATATGAATGTTTACTGGTCCATCGTTCGCACCATGACCAGCAATGGTATTCAGGCGTTCCAGAAGCGCCGGGCTTAACCCTTAGTGCTCTGATTGAATAGAGAACCCGCAACGACCAGCTTCGGCTGGTCGTTTGTGTTTGAAGGTGTCTGAAATGCTGTGAACGATGTCAGAAGTGTTGTGAATAACGCTTCGAAACGTTCCTTAATGACCGTGCGTTTCTGATGAGTGCCCTGGCACAAACCCCTGATGGATTAATTGCGCAACACGTTGATCGCTCTCGTTATCGCCAATATCGGCATAATCCATCTGTTCGAACGTGACCAATTTGCTTAACCACTGCTGTACTTGATCTGTGTCGTAGAGACGTGACAACACCATCGTCGGCCGGCCATGGATGGTAATTTGTACCGGTACTTGGTATTTGTCCAGAAGCTCCACTTCCTGGGCGTGCTCTTTATTGGCCAGTCGTTTTGTGGTGTAGCGGTTCCATGTGGCGTTGTCGACGAAGTGCATGGTATTCAACACACCGGTCGGCATTAATCCCCGCACTTGTTCCCATTCAAGATCTTTGTGTCCAAGGGATGATAAGTCTGACGGTTCATATTCTATGACCAGTTGTTCAGCTTCCATCCAGCGTTTGAAAGACAGTTTTTTACCTTGTGGTTGCCAGGAGACCAGTGCGCCATTGGCCTGTCGGTAGAAAGTGCCTTGCTCGGTGTACCAGACTTGCAAAGGCGATATCTTCCCTGAGACCTGATCGGTTACAAAATAATCCAAAGCGAAAGGCGCACAGCCTTTTTCTATGTTAGTCGGCTTACAGTAATCGGCATTAGCTTGAGCAGAAAATAAAGCACTACCGATGGCAAGTGTCGATACCAGTTTGCGTAGCAGAAAAGGCAATTGGAGGTGTTGCATAATCACTCCAGTAAGGTTGGTCTGTTGGAATTTTGTTTTGTTAATCGTCATCATCAAAACAGAAAAACATGGCAGTGATATGACACTGCCATGCTGGTGAATCCACTGGTTAGTGTGGATTAAGGTGCTGTATTGGCGTCAGCCAGTTCTACCAGACCTGTTGCTTTGTTGATGATGTGGAAGATCATATTTTGTTCTAAGGTGCCTTGAACCAAGTGAGCCCAAGGACCGGTCGCATAGATACCTACATCTTCACCCGCGTGAGTTTCGCTGCCGAGAGGCACAAGTGCTTCTTGGTGGAAACCTTGATCGGTTGTATCAACGTTGGTCAGGTCTTTACGACCGGCGTCCGCTGCTTCGCCGTAACGCGTGTCGCCACCCGTTTCCAGATCCGCAAAACCAAGACCGTTCATATAACCCACCGTGGTGTACGGCTGATCGTTTTCATCAAGAATTTCCTGATCATTAATGCCTACGACTTTACCTAAGATAGGGTTACCACGCTTAGGATAGCCTGCAATGGTAAACACATGGCTGTGGTCGGCGGTAACAATGATTAAGGTATCTTCAAGATTTACCTTTTCTACTGCCGCTTTCACTGCGTTAGAGAACTCAACCGCATCGGTCAGTGCGCGATACGCATTACCTGCGTGGTGAGCGTGGTCGATACGACCGGATTCAACCACCAACATGTAACCGTCTTGGTCTTTCGACAGCATGTCGATGGCGGTTTCAGTCATTTCAGACAATGATGGCTCTTCTGCGTCATCACGATCCGCTTCGTAGCTCATGTGTGAAGATGAGAACAAGCCCAACAGTTTGTCGGTTGCATTCACGTCTACCGCTTCAAGCCCTGCTTTGTTGGTCACGTACTGACGAGTACCATTGCCCGCCAGCCATTCATTAGGCAGGTTGCGACCATCGCCACGACGACCTCCATCCGCAGCCGGAATAAAGTGACGACGACCACCACCCATAACAACGTCGATGCCATCACCGGCACTGAAACTGATCAATTGTGATGCGATGTCTTCACAGCCACCTTGTGCTTTGGTGTCATCTTCCCAGTTGCGCTCAGGCGTAACGGCATAGGTTGCCGCAGGTGTTGCGTGCGTGATACGTGCTGTTGAAACAACGCCGGTTGCCTTACCTGCGATTTCTGCCAAAGAAACGGCTGAAACCAATTCGTTTCCGGCAACGGTTGCACAGTCTGAACGAACAACATCTTCAGCGACACCGATCACACCGGCGTCAGTTTTAACACCGGTCATCATTGCGGTCATGGTACCGGCAGAGTCAGGTGTTTGTTGGTCGGTGTTGTAGGTTTTTGAAAGCGCTGTGTATGGGAAGGTATCCCAAGCCAGGTTGTTTTCTTCACCGGTTTCACCACGTGTCTGGCCTTCGAAAATACGTGCCGCCGTTGTAGTGCTGATGCCCATACCATCGCCAACAAAGAGGATGACGTTCTTGGCGCGAGTTTGGATCTGAGCCGTATTTGCAGCGGCTGTTACGGCATCTGCACCTTGATTAAACCAGAAGTTTTTGGATTCGCCTTGAGCCGCCGTTTGAGCGTTCGGTTCAGTTGTCGAGCCGGATGAGTGGCTGTCGCTGTCACTACAACCCGCTAGTACTGCGGAGCCGCTTATAATCGCAGCAAGTAAGGTTTTCTTAAAATTCATGATGTTTCTCCTGCTGGATTAGTAAGACTTACCGCCAAGTTCAGCGGCTTCGTTGATTACATGGAAGACTTCGTTTTGTTCAATCACACCACCAAAGAGGTGAGAACCAGGACCAATGGCATGAACTGAAATGTCTTCACCTGCGTGCGTTTCTGAACCAAGTGGTACTAGTGCTTCCTGGTGGAAGCCTTGGCCTTCGGTATTGATGTTGGTTAGATCAACTCGACCTGTGGCGATTGGGGTTTCGTCGGTGTTATAACGGGTATCACCGCCGGTCGCCAAGTCAGCAAACCCTAAGCCGTTCATGTAACCCACGGTGGTGTATGGAAGGCCGTCCAGATCGGTTGCTTCCGTATCATCGACATTAACGACTTTACCCAGAATCGGGTTACCGCGTTTTGGATAACCGGCGATGGTGAATACGTGGCTGTGGTCAGCGGTTACAATGATCAAGGTGTCTTCACGAGAGGTGTTATCTAACGCCGTTTGTACCGCTTTGGCGAAGGCATGTGCATCCGTCAGCGCACGGTAAGCGTTGCCTGCGTGGTGACCGTGGTCGATACGACCGCCTTCAACCATCAGGAAGAAACCGTCTTCGTCTTTCTTTAATACTTCAAGCGCGGTTTCCGTCATTTCTGCCAACGAAGGCTCTTCTGCATCATCGCGATCGGCTTCGTAGCTCATGTGAGACGAGGTGAACAAGCCAAGTAGTTTGTCGGTGTTGGCAAGGTCGACGTTTTCCAATTCGGTTTTGTTGGTAACGAACGAGCGTGTTTCGTTGCCTGCGTCGTTTAACCATTGCTCTGTCAGATCGCTGTCTTTACGACGGCCACCATTTTCGATGCTTTGAAAGTGACGACGACCACCGCCCATAGCGACTTCGATACCGTTACCTTCTGAATAATTGATCAGCTGAGAAGCGATATCTGTACAGGTACTGTCTTCTGGCAACTTGGTGTCATCTTCCCAGTTACGGTCTGGTGATGTTGAGTAGGTTGCCGCTGGCGTTGCGTGGGTAATACGCGCCGTAGAAATGATGCCAGTTGCTTTGCCTTTGCGTTCTGCCAGGGTAAGGGCCGACGTCAGTTTATTACCTTCAACATCCTCACCACATTCGCCACGAACCGCCATAGGTCCAAGGCTAATAACGCCAGCACGGTTTTTAACGCCGGTCATCATTGCCGTCATCGTGCCAGCAGAGTCGGGGGTTTGTTGGTCTGTGTTATACGTTTTTACAAGCGCAGTATGAGGGAATTTCTCAAAGCTGAGGAAATGTTCTTCACCAGTATCACCGTTCAACTGACCTTCCAGAATACGTGCTGCGGTCAGGGTTGAGATACCCATGCCATCACCGACAAACAGGATGACGTTTTTAGCGGTGTTGGTATTGCGGGATTGTAGTGTCTTCTGTTCTACCAGTTGCTCTCCCAGTTGATACCAGTCGTTATCTAGTTGTGACTCTGGTAGCGCGCCAGCAAAGGCACTGGTTGAGGCACAGGCAAGCGAACATGCCGCAACCAGGCTGCGTAGTTTAAGGTTCATAATGTTTCCTCAGGCTTTGTGCTTTTGAGATTCAGCCATGAAACTCCCTGTTTGCTGTTGGGAATTCAGGTAAGTTTTTGGCTAATAATTAATTAGTATTTGTCGTACTTTTGAGTGCTGTAACGTTAGAAAGAGAAGGTTGCGATCCGATGACTCTTTTATTAAATGATTGTTTAACAACGATGACAGGTGCGAGTCTGGGACTGGGTTTTGTAACTTTGGGCTATCTTAATCAAATGATTAAATTTTTGAGGTTGGTGTCAGCGGCCTGGTTTAGTTATGCCCAGGTGTGATTGTCTTCGAGGAATTTGTCTTTGAGCCATTTGGTTTAGTTGAAGGTGGTTTAGTTGAAGGTGGTTTAGTCGAAGATGAATTTGAGGAACGAGCTTCGGCGGGAGATGCGGTTGACTCTGACTTGAACAGCTCATGCAGGCTGAGATTGAACTGATCACGCAGATGTTCATCATGAAACCCTACTGAGCGGGGGGCGGATGGAAAAATATAGTGATAGCTGACCGGACTGGAATAATGGCCAGCTTCAAGATACAGCTGGTTAAAGTATTCGAAAATCCGGTGTTCGAGGATGATCACATCCACTTGTTTTAAATACAGACGTTCGAGCTGGGCTTGTTGGTTAATGGCTTCATAATAGGTGGGATTCTGTTTCACCATATCAGAGTAGATAGGACCTAAAAACTTGCTGGCGTTTTGAAACGCCATCACCCGGTAATGACGCAAATCTTCAATATGGTTGAGTGTGAAGCCTGAGCTGGTGAGTGTGATGGCGACATTTTGATAGCGAATCACAGGTTCTGAATAGAAGATCGTACTTTGATTGATGGGGGCATTAATAATGGCGTCTACTTTCTTTTGTTGAAGTAGCAACTCTGAGCGCTTGTTCGAAGTGAAAATGACCTTTTTGATGTGATGACCAGCGTGCTCAAAGACGGCTTTTACGCGATCTAACTGCACACCGCTTTCGGTCTCCTCAATAATATAGGGCGGAATGGATTTGCTGGTGGCAAGAATCAGCTCTTTGGCCATCCCTTGATTGAACCAAAGCAAGCAGGCTAAGGTCATACACCATATACTGTATTTTTGGAACTTGGGCATGGGAAAAGAGAGGCTACCATTAGTACGTTTATGTTATCGGTATCACCAAATATCTAACGTCGGATCGGTGAATAGAACGTATATCAGTTAATAATAAAGCATAAGTGTTGAATAACTATCAAAATCTTGTTGGTTGAATAACTGAATTTCAGAGGAACATTATGTTAGGAAAAGGATTTAGATTCGCTGCCGCTCTGACCTTGAGTGTAGCATTGATTGGATGTGAGAACCTGGCGCAAAGTTCGTCGCTGACACCTGGTGAACAGTACTCCGGATTTCTGGAAGATTATTCCCTTTTGGGGCCGACGGTGGCTCAGGATTCTTTCGCAGTGAAGCGTTGGATCAGCCCGAAGTTACTGTCCGGTGAGTACAAGCAGGTGGAGTACACGACCACGCAGTATTTTCCGGATGTGCGGGCTAATGAAAACGTCTCCCATCAACTACTGACCGATGTGCTGATCTATGTGGATTCCCAGCTGCGATTGGCCTCAAGTTTTATCTCGCAGGATATGCGAAAAACCGGGACGAAAGTCGCGCGTATCAGAACGGCGATTACTGCCGTAGAAACGGCACAGAAGGATTATGAGGATCATGAAACGGTGTCCCAGGCGTTATTGGCGGCGGCCGAGAATACCTCCATCAATCCAAACAACGACGATGCCGTGATCGCCTTTGAGCTGGAAGTACGGGATGCCGAGACCAATGAGTTGTTGGCGCAGTCGGTAGTGACTGGCGTGGCACCGACCTATAAGGTGGATGGCACAGAAAAACTGTCGTTGGCATTGCTGAAACCGACCATTGATCAATGGATTCGCTTTGCTACTCAGCGGGCCAAAGCCCCGAAGATCAAAGTGATTATGTAACCGAGCCTGATTGAGCTTCTCGGTAGGCGGACGGTGAAAGACCGGTTTTCTTCTTAAAGGCGCGACCAAAATTGCTGGGATCAGAATAGTTGAGTTTCTCGGCGATGGACTCCACGGGTTCGCCCGAACAGAGTAAGCGTTGCGCCTCGGTGATTTTGGCGTGTTCAGCCAGGGATCGATAGCTGTAGCCTTCACCGGATAGCTTACGTCGCAAGGTGCGACTGCTCATGTACAGCATTTGAGCCAGCTCTTCGAGGCTGGCTTGTTCTCCGGTGGGGGAAAACATCAAGGCTTTTACTTGTTCTACCAATGACGTTTGTTGTGGTAGACGAGCCATCAATTCATTGCATGCCTGTTCTGCTTGTTTTAACGCGCTGGGATTCGGCATTGCCATCGGGAGATCCAGCAGCGATCGCTGGAAGCACAGGGCATTACGAGGCGCATTAAACGTAACCCCGTCAAAAAAAGTATTCTTGTAGTGCTTTAAATACTCAGGCTCTTCATAGCTTAATTGCACGTGACCTTGATGCATCAGTTTCATGCCGAAGAAGAACATGCTTGTTTTGACCAGGCAGACAAAGACGGTCTCAATCATGAAACGGTAAGATGGGGAAAATTCTTGATCGAAGTCGAAGATCAGTACGGCCAGATCGTCTTCGTAGAGTAGCTCCAGACGCGCATGAATCAATCGTGTCCGATAGTACTTTAATAATAATTCGATGGCCTGTTTCAGCGTATTGCAACTCAGCACGGCCTGACCTAAAGCGCCGTGGGTCATCAAGTTCAGACGCTCTCCAAAGATCAATCCCATCCAGGGCTGTCCGCTGACCTCAATGACTTTTTGAATCAATCGGTTGCTTTGTTCAATGGTCAGAAACGCGTCCTGACTGGACAATAAGGCCGGACGGATACCGCACTCTTCAAGTAACGCTAATTGACTGGTTCTGTCCAGTGGAAGGACATCCAACAAAAGCGCACCGTATTGTCCATGTAAAGCGAGTTGAGCGTCCATGAAGCGGCCTTATCAGTTCTGTGTTTCGAGATGACGAATCAAAGTCTACCCGGTTCGAGTGTCTTATCATGCCCAAAAAATAATCAATATAAAAGAGATTTGTCCGAAAGTGACCGATGAGTCGTCTGCAAATGACCTTCTGATGTCAGCGAAAATCGCGAGAATGGAGGTGTGAGTTAGCTACTGAAACCTGTCTCCGGCAGCGGCTCACAAACCGCGAGAACGGTTCGCTACTTATTTGTTAAGGCAGTTGCGATTGATGTTTTCGATACTCTGGGTAACTGCTTGGCAGTGATTCATTGGTCGATCGTTGATCTGCTGCCTATTTTTTTGCCCATGTGTTTCTCGCGTTGTTATCGGAACCATTAGGAGTGTGTGTCATGCCTGAATTTAAAGCCCCTCTACGAGATATGCGATTTGTCTTCGAAGAGCTGCTCAATTCTTATGAGCATTATCAGAATTTTGAGAAAGGAAAAGAAGCAACGCCAGATATGGTGAATGCCATTATGGAAGAGTGCGCCAAATTTTGTGAGCAGGAGTTAGCGCCACTCTATCAAACGGGTGATGAAGAAGGGTGTCGTTTGGAAGATGGTCATGTGACCACTCCGAGCGGGTTCAAAGAAGCGTATCAGACCTATGTCGAAAGTGGCTGGCAAGGCATTAACCATGATCCTGAATACGGTGGCTTAGGGCTGCCGATTTCTCTGGGGGTGTTGAAGTCGGAACTGATTTCGACGGCTAACTGGTCATGGGGCATGTATCCGGGCTTGAGTATCGGGGCGATGAATACCATCTTCTTACATGGCGATGAGTCGCAAAAGCAAACCTATCTGACCAAACTGATCGAAGGCAGTTGGACGGGTACCATGTGTCTGACGGAACCTCAGTGCGGTACGGATTTGGGCCAGGTAAAAACCAAGGCGGAACTCAATGCCGATGGTTCCTATACCCTTACCGGGACGAAAATCTTCATCTCCGCCGGTGAGCACGACATGGCAGAAAACATTGTGCACATTGTCTTGGCACGTTTACCGGATGCGCCGAAAGGTACGCGCGGAATTTCTCTGTTTATCGTGCCGAAGTTTTTACCGGACGAGCAGGGCAATGTGGGTGAACGCAATGGTGTAGTGTGTTCCGGCTTGGAAAAAAAGATGGGTATTAAAGCCTCATCCACCTGTGTAATGAGCTTTGATCAAGCCAAAGGCTACTTAATTGGTCCGCCAAACAAAGGTTTACAGTGCATGTTTACCTTCATGAATACCGCGCGAATCGGAACCGGTCTGCAAGGTTCAAGTGCAGCAGAGCGCTCTTTCCAGGGGGCCTTGGCCTACGCCAAAGAACGCTGTTCGATGCGTTCTCTAAGTGGTAAGAAAGCGCCCGATAAAGTGGCGGATCCGATCATCTTCCATCCCGATGTTCGTCGTATGTTGTTAACACAAAAAGCCATTGCCGAAGGTGGTCGTGCAATGATTTATTACGCGGCCAACATTGCAGATTATTATGTGGACGGTGCCACCGACGAAGTTCGTGAGAAAGCCGACGATGATTTGGGCTTCTTAACACCGATCTTAAAAGCTTTCTTAACCGAAACCGGCTATGAAGCGGCTAACCTGGGAATGCAGGTGTTTGGTGGGCATGGTTACATCAAGGAGTGGGGGATGGAGCAGATTGTCCGCGACACTCGTATTGCGACCTTGTATGAAGGTACTACCGGCATTCAGGCGCTCGATTTATTGGGCCGTAAGATCTTACTGGATCGTGGCGGTGCCTTCCGACGTTTTTCCAAGGAAGTGAAGAATTACTGTGCCGGACGTTCACCGTATGTCTCGGGCAAACACCGCTCCGAAATCAAGCCTCTGATCAAGAAACTAAAACACATGAACGGTGAATGGACCCGACTAACCATGCGTGTGGTGTATCGTTCCATCAAAAACCGGGATGAGATTGGTGCCAGTTCGGTGGATTACCTGATGTATTCCGGCTATGTGGTGATGGCGTATTTCTGGGCGATGATGGCCGAGAAGGCGGCAGAGCAGTTGGCTAAGGGCGCACCGGAGGTCGAATTCTATAGAGGTAAAATTGAAACTGCTAAATTCTACTTTGATAAAATCTTGCCAAGAACGTGTGGGCATCGTGAGTCGATCTTGTCGGGATCTGACAGTTTAATGGGAATATCTCAGGAAGCCTTTGCTGTTAGCTAGTGATTCACAGACATTATTTGTAGACGTTATTCGTATAAGTTTTTCAAGAATAGCGATTGAAATGGCCCGACATAGTGATGTGTCGGGCTTTTTGGTTTGTTATTTGTGGTTCTGTTAATCATTGCTTGTCTAATTTATCGCTTGTCTTATTTATCGCTTGTCTTATTTATCGCCTCACAAGACAGAGTCGGTTCTTTCCGATCAGCTGTCGGACATGCACAAAAAATACTTGTGTAACATCCTGTAACTGCATACTCTTTGTTCAATACTCATACAGCTGTTGAGTCATCTTCTGAATCTTTGGCTCCGCTGATAAAAATAACAATAACGAGGATAAGAGAGATGTTGGTTCGAATTCGATTGATGCTTGCAGCATTTACGCTGGTGTTACTGTCTGGTTGTGCATTGTTTGCACCTAAGGCACCGGGAGTGGATCGTCCCTATACCGGGTTCATGCAAAATTATCGGCCATTAAATACGGTGGAAGTGGAAGAGCGAGAGTTTGTCGCCTCCAAAGCCTGGATTGCGCCGTCTGTAAATCTGAGTGCTTACCGAACGGCCATTGTGGAACCTATTCGGATTGAGCATGGCATTAACCGGGATCGTCAGGTAACCAATAAGGCGTTGAAAGATATTCGCCGTTATATGGCTCAGGCCATGAGTAACAAGTTGCAAGAGTATTATCGGGTATCGGATCAGCCATACGGGAAAACACTGAAAGCGCGTGTGGCGATCACTGGTGTCGAAACCAAAGATGAGGCGTTACGTTTCTATGAGTTTCTTCCGGCAGGGTTAGCCATTACCGGCATCGCCAAAGCCATTGGCGTGCGGGATGAAGAGATTTATATCTTTGTTGAAGCCGAGTTTGTCGACGCGGATACGGATGAAGTGGTCGCTAAAACGTTGGTGGGCATGGTCGGTCAGGAACGCCTTGAGAACAAGTGGGAAGAAATTACCTTGGCGAAAGTGCAGTCGTCCATCGATCAATGGATCAATCAACAGGTAGTGGCTTTGAAAGAGGCCAAAACGCATAACTTGATTGTGAGTAACACCACAAACGCTGATTCTGAACGCAATATTGATTGATTTTTAATGAATTAGGCAATCTGTTACCTAGGGTCAAATTTGTGAGTTCCTAGGTCAAGCAATTGCTTGTTAAATTCCATAAAGTAATCCTCATGGCGAAAGGCGATCAAAAGTCGTCTGATGAGCCTGATTAAAAACGTGTGTGCTGACAGCGTGTTGTTAAATGTTCAGCTGAGCCTTCGCTCATTACGTTTTTATTTGGTCTCAATGCCCCTTTGTTCGTGTCTCAAACCAAGAGGTTATTATTATGGAATTTTCTACTCAGTATGAAGTATTTGTACCCCACAACAGTGCAGAGCAAGCGAATCACGATGCGTTGTGCGTATACTTCTCAGAGATTTGCTACTGGTAATTACTGCTACTAGTAATTACTGCTATTAGTAATTACTGCTATTAGTAATTTCTGCTATTAGTAAGAGTGATTCTGCACAATTTCCCCCGATTTTAAGGTATTGGCCTGTTAGGCCGATGCCTGATTCTGGAGCCAGCGATCCAGCTTTTCTTGCAGGGTATTGGGATTAATGGGCTTACTCATGTAGTCATTCATTCCGACCTGGATACAGCGCTCCATATCTCCTTTCATCGCATTTGCCGTAAGGGCAATAATCACCACATTCTTGTGATTCGGATGACAATCCCCGTTTCTGATGGCTTTGGTGGCTTCGTAGCCGTCCATGACCGGCATTTGGCAATCCATCAGGATCAGGTCGTAGGGTTTATTGTTCGGAGCTGTTTTAAGGTAGTGCAGCGCTTCCTGCCCGTTACCCGCCGTATCGGCATGGAATCCTAGGCGTTCGAGCAGCCCTAACGCCACTTGTTGGTTGATCACGTTGTCTTCCACCAGCAGGATTTTTGCGCTGTCCTGGGCGGTTACCGGGCGCTTGAGACTTTGAATGTGATGATGGGTAATTAATGGCTTGGCGGCTTTTAATGCGGCGCCTCCTTCCAGTACCACCGAGAGTGCGTCATAGATGTCTTGAAGCGACGCCGGTTTCGGGAAATACCCTGAGAAGCCGAGGTCGGCCAGGTAGTGGGCATCTCCCCGTTCACCGATGGAGGTCATCATAATCAGGTGAATGTGTTCATAGCGCTCGTCACTTTTGATTTTTTGCCCTAAATCGGCGCCGTTCATGTTGGGCATGTGCATGTCGAGAATAGCCACCTGAAAGTACTCTGGCGAATGTTGTTCCAGACATTCCAGGGCTTCACGGGCATTGGCTGTTTGAACGACGAGCGCTCCCCAGTTTTCCAACTGTTCTTTAAGTACCAGGCGATTGGTGGCATTGTCATCGACCACCAGAACGTGGATGTTTTCGAGGTCAACCGTAGGCAGGTTAGGTAAGATTTGATCACTGGGTTGCAGGTTAAGTGAAAAGTTAAATTGGCTGCCTTTGTTGCCTTCACTGATCAGACTGATACCTCCTCCCATCAACTCACACAGTTGTTTACTGATGGCGAGCCCTAAACCGGTTCCGCCATATTTACGGGTGTTGCTGTCGTCCAGTTGAGAAAAGGATTGGAATAGCATGGCTTGTTTTTCTTTGGGAATGCCAATGCCGGTGTCACACACAGTCCCGTACAGGATCAGCCCCAGCTTGCCGACATTTTCCAGCTTGGCTTTGATAACGACTTCACCTTCCTCGGTAAATTTAATGGCGTTTGAAACCAGGTTGGTCAGGACTTGTCGGATTCGGCCGGGGTCACCCTGAACCATGCGATGCGGGATATGGTTAATGTCTAATACCAGCTCCAGACCTTTGCGCTGGGCCAGGTGCGCCATATTGCCTGCCAAATCGTCTAACAGACTGCGGAGGTCAAAATCGATGGTTTCAATATCGAGCTTACCGGCCTCGATTTTTGAGAAATCAAGTATGTCATTAATCACTGTTAACAAGGATTCTGCACTGGACCGGGCCATGCTGATGTAATGCGACTGCTGTTTATCGAGCTTGGTATGGTCCATCAGCGTCAGCATACCCAATACACCATTGATTGGCGTGCGGATTTCATGGCTCATGTTGGCGAGGAATTGAGATTTTGCTACGGAGGCCTGTTTTGCCAGCGTGATTTGGTGTTCCAGTTCGGTATTGGCGTAGACCAGTTGTTGGGTATGTTCATTGAATTGGCTGGCTAACTCCCCCAGTTCCCCTGTTGGAATCGGAGAGATCGCCTGATCCTTGGTTTCCGACAATTGTTCCAGATCCACATGCTTGATTTGGGTGGTCATATTAATCAAGGGTTGAACCAGAATTTTCTGCATGATGATGAAGCCCACCAGCAGACTGACGGATAACACGATAAAAGACGCGATGAGTACCGAATCAATGATGTTTCTACTGGCGGCAAAGGCCAGCGCTTGAGGTGTAACTGTAATGATTTTCCAGTGAGTATCTGGCACCTCAAAGATATTGATCAACACGGGTTCTTTTAGCACCGGGTCGGTGGCGATTTGTAGTTGAGATAAGAGCGCCTCTTTTTTCGCATGGTCAAAAATAGGGTTTCTGAGAGTGCTGACAATGCGTCGGGCTTCTTCTTTGTTGATTTGATAGCTGTCGCTGGTGATCTGGGTGACCAACTTCTCTTCATTTGAGGGCAGGGTTTGTGATGAATCCAGCTTTTTAAGCGCTTCGACCAGAGAAAAGAAGTGAGGCGATTTCTGTTGAAGCTCGGTAATGTTCAAATACTCTTCTGTGGGGTTTCCTTGTTCGTCCTTATCGAAGCGTTTGGTGAGTTGTTGATCCGGGTGTGACAGAAAGGTGCCATTTCGGTCCAGTGCAAAGGCATAGCCGCCGAAGCTTTCGGATTTCTGAGCGAGAAATTCAGTTAACCCTTCCAGTTTGATGTCGATGGTGGTCACACCGTAGAACTGGTCGTTCCTGAACATTGGCGCTGTGGCGGTGACCATCGATTGGTAGGAATATGGGTCCATATAGGAGCGAGACCAGTAAATTTCCCCAGGCTGGAGTAACTTGGCCGGGACGTACCATTCTTCATGATGGTAGCCACTGCCGGCAGGGTGGTTATAGTCGTCGTAGTATTTGAGAACGTTATTAGAGTCCTTCCCCCAGAAAAAGCTGCGCCGCTCAATGTCCGGGTTGTACAGGTAGGGCTCGGGCCAGATACCACCGCCAGCAATGAAGCGCTCTGTGCCCTCGAAGTCAATGATTTTTCGGATGACTTGTCGATGCAGCTCATCGTCCTGAGGCAGAACTTCCCCGGTATTGGCCATCGCGGTGACTAATGACTCGGTCAGCTTAATGCGTTGACCAAGCTGAGCCACGATGGATTCGCCGACTTGTATGACTCGCTGATTAGACATGTCTAACAGCAAGGGTTTACCTCTCAACTCCATCACAACCAAAAATGTGGCGACAAAAAGCACCATGATCACAATAAAGGTCATGGGAATTTTGACTGCCAGTGAGCTGGAGAGCGGTGTATTCCTTACAGCTTCAGGCGTAGTCCTTTTGTGCGCATCACTCATACAGGATTGGATCCACGTTGGCTGGCCAAAATGATAGTAAAAGATATGGCGATTAATGGTCTGATGTATCTAAATGTAGATCAGAGTGACAGTTTTTCAATGACGGGAGGGATATCGGATTGGCCTCAAGAAGCGATCTATGAGGCCAATCGAGTTTGAGCGTTCACGATTATAGGCAGGTTTCTGCTAACCAGTGAAGCTGTGCTCTGTGCTGTTCTTTAGACAGTGGTGGCAGCATAAAGCCATGACACACACAGAAGCAGATAAATTGATGAGCAAAATTCTCAGCGGTTTCCGCATCAATGCCCGCTGTAACCAGTTTATCTTGGATGAAGTTGGCTCGGTCAGTATCCACCGACTCAACACGCTTTTGAACTCGGCTCTCTTGCACTGCCCATGAACGAACTGGCATTTCATAAGCCAAAAGATCATTATCGTGCAGATAATCAATCAATGCTTTAACCAAGCTTTTTCCGGAAGAGTGCTCTTGTGCGTTTAAGTATTCGATAACTACTTGCGTACATTTCTCTTCCCAGTAATCCAGCACTTGTTCGACAAAATCATTACGACTTTCGAAGTGCCAGTAGAAACTGCCTTTGGTAACGCCCAGCTTAGCGGCCAGCTTTTCAATGTGAATTTTTGCACCACCTGTTTGAGACAGTACCTCGAGTGCTTTTTGGATCCAATGCTCTTTGGAAAAGCGTGAATCTTTTTGTTTTTGTTTTACCATGTATTTCTCACTGTGACTTTTCTTATACCCGAGAGAAGTTATATACGTTTACATAAGCCTATTTCAAGCAATTAGCCTCATGTTCCGCCGAATGGAGACAAAAGTCGGGCCTAAGTATACCGAAGTCTTGTAAATCAAAAATCTGTACCATTAAGCATAGATTCTTTTGAGTATTTTTTAACCAGAACAAATCGCTGCTGATGAACGGTTATTTTGTATTCAATGTCATCCTGTGGCGGTAACCGATAGTGTTAATAAATGGTGGTAACGAAGAATAACACCGGGAATCAACAAGAGTTTTGATTTAACCCCAGGTCAGAGGCACAATCGATGTATATTATTCAAGGAGGAAGACCATGAGCTGTATTTTTTGCCAAATCAATCAAGAGCAGATTCCGTCTCATACGATCTATCAGGATGATCATTGTCGAGCCATTGTGGATAAGTTTCCGCTGAGCCCTGGTCATGTGATTGTGTTGAGTAAAACACACCAAGGCAGTGTGGATGACCTGCCTGAGACGGAACTGACGGCCATGTGGTCAGCAGCCCGCCGCATCAGTAAAGCGATGAAGGCTGCAGATAATAGTGTCAAAGACGTTCATTTTTTGATTAACGATGGTCCTGCCGCTAATCAACATGTGCCGCATGTGCATTTGCATGTGATTCCCCGGTACGGTTGGGATTTAGGGATGTTACCGGTTCGTTTCATGACTCGATTTGTTAACCCGTTGAATCATTGGGGGCGTTCTAAAGAATCTGCTCAATGGGCAGAATCCTTGTCTACTCAACTTTAGCGGCTGAGACGGGAATCTGAGTTGTAAACTCTCGCTGTGAAGATGTGGTTTTCGAGCTAATCTTAGGGGGAGTCTTGATCTTGGTTGTATACGTTTGTGAAGATCTTCTTTTCGTTGCCGATTCGCATTAAGGTCATATTGACCTTTCTCCTGCTGTTTGTACTTGGCTTAGCTGCGGCTTTTTTGCATGTTAAACAAGCCGAGAAACGGATCGTGGATCAAGTTGTTTCCGAACAGGTGCTTCTGACGCGTCAATTATTGCAGGTATTTGAGCGTCAGATTACTACACGCCTGCAAAACCTTGAACAAACGACCTTCTTACTGTCCGATTTATCCATTGTTCAATCTCTTTTTAATAATGATCAAACCGAAGGTTTGGTGCTGGATTCCTTTGAAAATGTGCTGTTAAAGAATCCCGCCACAATTTCTTTAAAGTTAGCGGATTTGACCGGGGAAACTCGGTTGGAAGTCACGCCGGAGAAGAGTCAGGTTTATCAGACTTCGAACCAGGAGTCGCGCGTTTCCCAGTACGATTACTTTCCATTTGTAAAACAGATTTCAATGAACGAGGTCGGGTTATTTATCGGTGACCCAGACGAATACCAAGACCCTCATCTAGACATTGTGGCCCCGGTTTATGATGGCTTTTTACCGATGGGGTATGTCATACAAACGGTCTCTGTGAACGGTTTCATCAACGATGTTTTAAGGCTGATAGGCAAAGACGGTGCCTTTCTCTTAATGATGTCACAGAGAGCTAACTACCTGTTTGGTGAAGATGCCCGGTTACAGGCAGGAAAACAAAGCCCTGCCTTTGAGCCAGCCCCGTCCAGTCCGTTTAAATTTTCTCAGGCATTTCCTAATACCTGGCAAGGCATTCAGTTGCTCGTTAAGGGCAAGCCCGATCCGGTATGGTCAGAGCACGGATTGTATTTCACAGTTCATCCTCTAGAGATCGAATTCGACAATGTCGGCCTGTATCAAAGCTGGCTATTGGCCTATTTTTCTGAAGAAAAGGTGCTGGTGCTCGCGGCGCCTCAACTCGAAGGGTTGCATACACGGTTTATCATTATTTCCATTGTTATTGTCATTATTGCCTGTTTCTTATCCTGGTGGATGTACCGACATTCCATGATGGAGGAATTGTCGTTCATGGCACAGGCGGCCATGCAATCGATGTCTCCGATTATCTTGTTGGATCTGAATCAGAACATCATAAAAGTAAATAATGAGTGTCTGAAAGTGATGGGAATGTCGATCAGGGACTTATGTGGCCAACGCTTCTCTTCCTTTCTCAATGAAGAGGATCGCATCGCTTTTGAACGTATGTGGCAACAACTGAGTTGTGATTCTTCCTGGAAAGGGGAGTTGCGCTTTGTGGATGCTCAGGGACGGGATGTGGAAGGGTTGTTTCAGCTCTTTCCATTGGAATCCTCTAAGAGTAAAAACCAGGGATATGTGGGGTCCTGGATGGACATTCGTGAACAAAAGGCGTTGGAACGGCGCTTGCGGAGTTTAACTATCACGGATGCCTTAACCGGATGTAAAAATCGTCGTTACTATGATCATCAGGTGACCGGGCTTTTCAGCAATTTAAAACGGCATCCGGATCAGACGTTCTGTATGGCTCTGGCCGATATTGATCACTTCAAACACGTGAACGATGAATTTGGCCATGATGTTGGTGATGAGGTGTTGCAGGCGTTTGCCGCTTTGCTTGAACAAGAAACAAGAACCTTGGACGTTGTCTGCCGTGTGGGCGGTGAAGAGTTCGCCATTCTGTTACCGAATACCCAACTGAAGGATGCGTTAATGGTGGTGGAACGTGTTCGAAAAATGGTGGCCGCCTTTCCGTTGGCTGGTCATGACATTACCTGTAGCTTTGGCGTTGCTGAAAGCAACCCGGCTACTGATGAAGATGATTTATATAAGAGCGCGGATAATGCGCTCTATCTGGCGAAAGAAAACGGTCGCAACCAAGTCATTTCCTCCTCGAAGGTGGTACAAGGTACGTTCGAGCCACCCTCTTCCCAATCGGCTCGTTGATCAATTCATATTGTGTTTTAACCGGTTATAACGCGGTGGATACGGCAAAACAGCCGTTGTCACATAGTTGTCATAACTTCCCTGCACCATACGCCAAAATACTTAGACCTTTTGAATGAAGGTGATCTATGAGACAAGGCGATGGGCAGATGATATGAATTGGTGTGCATTGGAAGAGTCACTTAGGGAAATCATCAGTCAGGGATTGATTCAAAGCGTATTTCAACCGATTGTGGATATTCGAAAGCAATTGGTGCTGGGCTATGAAGCCCTGAGTCGCGGACCATCCGATTCCCCGCTGTATGCGGCAGGCGTATTGTTCGAAACGGCAGAACGAGCCGGCGTACAGCAAGAGCTGGAACAGCTCTGTCGAAACAAAGCGGTTAAGAAATTCAGAGGTCTGGGTATTGAAGGTTTGCTCTTTGTGAACATCAGTCCACAGGTGTTGGAGCTGCCGGAATTCGATCTGGATAAACTGGACACGCTGATTGATGAATTAGATCTTGATCCTTCTCGTGTCGTGTTGGAACTGTCAGAACGCTATCCAGCTACAGATATGGGCCAGACATTAAAAGCGCTGGCCATTCTCAAAGAACGGGGCTTTAAGATTGCCATCGATGACCTGGGTGCAGGGTACTCGGGGCTGAAGCTTTGGTCCGAAGTGAAGCCCGATTATGTCAAAATTGATCGACACTTCATCCGAGACATCGATACCGATTTGGTCAAACGCGAATTTGTTGCTTCCGTAGTTAATTTGGCAAACGGCATGGGCTGCCAGTTGGTAGCCGAAGGGGTAGAAACCGAGTCGGAATACAAAACCATTCACGAGTTGGGCATTCCTCTGTGCCAGGGCTTTTATTTCGGCAAGCCCAAAGTGCACCCGGTGGTGACCAACCTGAACCGTTCCAGACCGACCATGGAGAACAAAATCTCGCTGGGTAAGGTCGGTGCCTTAGCCACCTACATTCAACCTGTCAGTCCCTCGACTTTGTTGGGAGATGTCATTCAACGCTTCTCCAAAGCCGGTCATATCTCGTCAATTCCGGTGGTGGATGATGACAAGCCCATCGGCATGATTTCCAAATGGAGCTTAATGGAGCTGTTTGCGTTGCCCTTTGGTCGGGCGTTGCATGAGAAGAAGCCGGTAAAGCACTACATGACTCAAACCCCGATTGTGGTGCCCTGGGGGGAAGATTTATCGATTGTCAGTCGGATGCTGACGGACGAGGAAGATCTTTACATACGCCAGCACTTTATCATCACCAAAGAGAGCAAGTACTTTGGCGTGGGCAGTACGCGGGATGTTCTCAAGCGCATTACGGACATGAAAATTCGTTCGGCGCGGTATGCGAATCCACTGACGCTCTTGCCAGGCAATGTCCCAATCAATGAGAAGTTGCGTGAAATGGAAGAGTCGCGGGAAACTTACTCCTTGCTGTATTTCGATATCGACAACTTTAAGCCTCTGAACGATGTGCTGGGGTATTCGATTGGCGATCAGGTCATTCAGTTGCTGGCGAATACGCTACGAGCCCACTTGCAGGAACATAAAACCTTTATCGGCCATGTGGGTGGTGATGATTTTGTGGTGGTGTTTGACGGAGTGGCGGATTTGGCAGAGATCTGTAAAACCGTGCAAGATGCGTTCGTCGAGAAGGTAAAGAGCTTTTATCCACCTTCGATGGTGACGTTGGGATATATGGATGCTTTTGACCGGAACGGTAAACCTCAAAAGTTTCCGCTAAGCACCTTGTCTGTGGGGGTCGTTCAGCAGGATGCGCCGGAAGGCGAGTTGCTCATTGATATTTCAACGTTGGCGGCGCGTGCGAAGAAACGAGCAAAACTACTGGTCTCGAAATATTCGGTGCTTCGGGTATCTGACAGCTTAGCGAACCTCGATGAGATGCAAACAGCGGTGTGATTGGCCGCCGCTGCACCCGAAACGTAGAGTCAGTAAAAACCCCTTACAACGGTTACAACAGCGCTTGCGATTTAATGTTTTCTGAGAATGTCAGAAACAAAAAAGCCGGGGGTTAACCCCGGTAAAAGACTCGATTAGGAGGGAATCGAAAATCGCATTACTGGCTCATCGCCACTGTGCTGAAGGACGCCGTCAGACCCTAAGACCACGTCCTTAAAATCGCTATCGTGTGAAGTAGTGGAATAAACCTGCTGCTGTAGGAATCAGGTTCAACACTGCTAACACTGCAATGGGTGCTAGATAAGTAAGAATTGAGTTATCTGCTTTTTCCATTGGCTCGTCATCGTATACTGCTGTTTCTTGAAAATCGTAAATGCTGCTCATTTGTCTCTCCTTACCCTTATTTCTTTTGGGCTTTTAATTTCTAACCTGGGTTCAGATTAGAGTAACTGGCGGGAGAAACATTGATCCGAATCAATAACCCAACCGCCGTGAATCGAAATGGCGGTGGGTTCTTGATATAGATCAATTTTTGAACGACCTGATCGTCGGGATCAACGTGTGAAAGGCGCCGAAAGAGAGGTTAACGCTGTGCTGTAATGAGCTAGCGTTGTGCTGTAATAAGCTAACGTTGTGCTGTAATAAGCTAACGTTGCGCCGTAATGAGCTAGCGCTGTGCTGAAATAAGATAGCAGCGCAGTAAGTCGTGCTTTCTTAACCAGGATAAAAACTTGCTGGTGGCCATGTATTTTTGCCAGATAGGGTAATCTTTTAATCCTTCAAATTGTTTGCGATATGCAGGTAGCCATTGAGCAAAGCCATCCAGTACCGAAGCTGAAATGTCTTCTTCGGTGACCTGAGAAAAACCGGCTTCTTGCAGCTGTTTTTTGTAGGCATCGAGGGTGATGACATTATCTCTGGGGATACCGCACAGCCACAACAGACACCGCATGATGAACTCTTGCAGTAGGTCTGAAGGTTGATCGGGCATGACCAGGTCTGTGACCACCAGTTTGCCTTCCGGCTTTAATACCCTATGTACGTGTGTGAACCAGGCTTCTCTGTCTTCAAAGAAATAGGCGGCGTCAACGGACAGAACGTGTGAGAAGGTGCGATCCGGTTGATTTTCAATGGCTCTGTGATCGTAGTGGTGAAGAAAGGCATTTACCCCTGCCTGACGCAGTTTCTTTTGAGCGAGACCTACTTGTGTCTGGGACGTATTAACGCCCGAAATACTGTTTACGTGATAGACCGTATCCCAGAGAATCAGTTGATCCCCACAGCCAAAGCCTACATCGAGAAGGTCGGCTTGAGGGTTCAGCTCTGCGGTATCTCCGACTTTTCGAGCGAGTTGACGGCAGGCTTGCTGATAATCCTGTGTATTTTCCCAGAAACCCAGGTTGCCCCAGTGGTGATCGGTTGGCGACAGATTGAGCAGTTCGTCGGAAAGATCGAAGCGTTTCAAGTGGAATGCACGCCACAAAAACAAGACGAGCAGGGCACTGATGAAACCGAGGATGAACATTACACTATTCATAAACAGGACTCTTATCGGATTGGTGGTTAAAAAATAATCCCATGATATTAATGGATTATGACGCATTTCTAAGAGACTGACTAAGAACACATCAAACGTTAATTAATCATTCGGAAGATAGGCTGTTATTGCCTCTGTTTCATAGGTCACTAACTCGAAACAGTGAGTTCGGTTAGGCTGGCTATTGTCGTCCGAAGATTGTCATACACTTTCTATAGAGTGCTGACTTCACTTGTGGTTGTGACTACTGATCAACGAAGAGGGTCTGTTTATGTATCATGCACAAACCATGAATCCCAGTGTTAAGTCTGCAATGAGTGTTCTATTAGCTGTGGGTTGGGGAGCAACCCTGTACGTTGCAGGTTTAATCGTGGTAACTGTAATCACTTGATGTCTGCTGATTAATGACGGGTTATTAGTGATTGGTTATGAATGATGGGTTATTGATCGCTGGAAGTAGATGGATTGCTTCCAGCGAACGCTTTCTACTCTAGCTGTTCTTTCTGTTATCTGTTCTTTCTGCTATCTGTTCTCTTTGGGTGGGTTATTTATCATCAAGCCGTTTTATAGCGGACATAATTAACTGCCTGGTAATCTGAGGTGCTTCAAACGGCATTAAATGCCCGTACTCACGTTCGTGCATAATCTGCAGTTTAGGTTGTGCCCGCAGAATTTTGTGCCAGCTTTTATCGTGAATGAATAATGAGGGTTTACCTCGAATGATCGCGGTGGGTACTTTCAGTTTCTGAACGTCTTTTAATACATTTCGACCAGACAGATAATTGGCGATCTCCCAGTCGACGGGGTAGACCAATTCTACCTGGTTGGTGTGTTTGTCGACCATGCTTTCGACCATGTGTTTGAGCTGATCGTCCGGAATGCGTTTATATGCCGGGCGTTTTTTAAATTGGGCAAATGTGGCATCTTTGGATGGCCATTGCGTTGGTTTAGCCAAAGCGGATTTCATCGGCTCCATACCGGATAACCAACGGGTCGGCGCGTAGTGGCAGAGGAAACTCAACATCGGGCTGATGATCACAGGTTCAATCAGGATGAGTTTGGAAAAGAGCTTGGGTGCTTTGGCTGCGGCCATTAAGGTGATGGTTGCTCCCATCGAATGCCCAAGACCGATCACAGGCTGCTTATGTTGCTTTTTCAGATGTTGAATCAGGTCGTTGGCGTAGTCATCCCAAGTGAGCTGTGTAGCGGGCTCTCCAATATTGGGCCACAGACCTCGATGCCAGAGACTCGTGATAGAGTATTTCTGACTGAGTCCGTTAAGTAAGGTATCGTAGCAGCCGACAGGAAACCCATTTGCACCTGAAAAATGCATGGGGGATTGATCCCGCGTGGAATAGATGGAGAACTTCGGTTTGGCGTTGTTAGACATGATTTCATTTTCGCTGGTACGAACAATTCCGTTGATTCTAGTTTGAGAACCGTCTCTGGTGCAAACACTCGTAAGGACAGGCTATGGAAGAACGCGAAGGCGTCATTAAATTTTCACTTCAACACACGACGCTTGCTGAGCCACTGCATTCAGATGTGATGGATGATCTGAAGGTCTGGCGGGATCTGGCCCGTCGGTTGGCATTACTTGGTCAAGACCCACAGCGCTATCAGGGCTTGGGGTATGGCAACATCAGTGCCCGTGAAACCGGGGCTCAGTTTCTGATCAGTGCCAGTCAAACCAGCGGTGTGATGGACTCCGATGACACGACCTTTGCCCGAGTGTTAAGTGCCGATATCAAACACAACCGGATTGTTTCCGAAGGCGTTTTACCTCCGTCTTCAGAATCGATGACGCACGCCGCAATATATCAATGTTCTGATCAGGTGAATTGGGTCGTGCACAGTCATTGTCCGGAGATTTGGACGCAGTCGGATCATTTGGCGCTGGACTATACTGATGCATCTATTCCCTATGGCACACCCGAGATGGCGTACGCAGTACAAACGTTATTCCGGAAGATGGCGTCGCCCGAACAAGGTATTTTCGTGATGAAAGGCCATCAGGACGGCGTAGTCAGCTACGGCCGAACGGCTGAACTGGCTATGGACATCATGTTGACGACCTTAGCCAAAGCCATGTTTCACTCGGTTTCTGTGGGTGGTGCGTAATTGTTTTCAGCTGGGTGTTTTAGGTCGCTTTAAACCGATTTCGTTTGCCAGGGCGCGTAAACGTTAAGCGTATTCGCTACCGCCAGCGAAGAGCGTACTCCTGCTTCCAGCAAAGGAATTCCTCCACCCAGATAAGAGCCGCAGAACCAAAGATTGTTTTGGGGTTGCTGCATTTTTTGCTGAATAAATTTCAGGGTCTTTAGTGTATCAAAGTTAATCAATGGTCGTTCAAAGGTGGCTCGGGCGAGTACCTGCTTGGGATTTAATTCGACCGTAGGATGCCAGGTTTGAAACACGGGCTGACAATCTTTAACGCTCGGCATGGACTTGTTCAGGCACACCGTGGCCATGGGGCGTTGTGCTTTGGGATCAACCGAATAATACACCGGAGACAAGGTCTGCCAATGAATTGGGTAAATGCTTTGATCCCGGTGAACAACCATCTCACTTTGTTCATAACGAATGGAGGCCAATGCCTCTGACATCTCGGGATCAATCTCTTTGGTCATCTGTGCTGCATGTTGAGGCTGGGTTGCCAGAACCACCTGATCGAAGGTGTGTGTTTCCCCATTTGCCAGTACGATTTCAATAGCTGACGACTTATTAGCATCCGGTTTGATGGATTCGATGGCCTGACCCGTTCGAACCTCATAGCCTTGTGTCAGGCGAGCGACAATGTCTTTTACTCCGTGAGTTGCCTTCCACACACCTTCATCGGCAACACCGCAGGTTAAGTAATCAATGATGATGTTAGCCGGATACTTATAAATGCTGTCGTAGTCACAGGTACATATGGTCGATAGCATAGGCATCAAGACCAGCTTCACAAAAGACGAGTGCTGATAGCCGGCGTGTCGAAGAAATTCGCCAAAGGTCATTTGATCGGTGTTGGCGATGACCTTTCTGTTCAGTTTCCACAAAAACTCTTTCGCTTCAAAAGCATGGCTGATGTTGGTGCGGGCAAACCTATTCGGGCTGTTCAAGAAAGAATAACTGCGGTTACCAAGGCTGTAGTTTTTATAGTGAAAGATTTGTTCGCCGGAATCCTTAAAGAAGGCGCCTGCGTGATCGGTGCGCTCAATGGCGACGCCAACGGTACGATACAACTGATAGAGCTCGTGATAATAGCCTGAAGTGATGATCCGTAACGGGATATCGATCAGAACGGGTGCATCTGCTTCCCCTACATCCACCGAGTAGGCTCCCATGCCTGGTCGATCCTGCTTCTCGAATAAAGTAACGTGGTATTTGTCTTTCAATAACCACGCGGCTGATAAACCTGCGATACCGCTACCGATGACTGCCAGAGAAGGCTTATTCATGCGCTTATGTTCTCGATGTTGACGTGTATGAGTAAGATCTAATGGAAAGACCTATAAAAACAAATGCAGTAAAATGTGTCTAATGATCTGGGCATGGTAATTCACATCTGTGCTCAAAGTAATAACAAATGTTAATGGCAGGAGGGTGAAACCAATGGATGACTTTGATGAGTTCTTGAAAGAAGTTGGGGATGTTCAGCCTCTTAAGCAACAAAATAAAGCCGATATTAAAAAAGAAACCGAAGTCACACCGGGCTTATTGGCCCGTAAACAGGCGGCCGTTTCTGATTTACCAACGGACACTAATTTCCTGACCACAGAGCAAGACTATATCGAGTTTGTTCTGCCGCAAGACCCGCTTGAGTATAAGAAGGACGGTGTTCAGGAAGGCGTCTATAAAAAACTGCGTCAGGGCAAATACACGATGGATGCCCGGCTCGATTTGCACCATCACACCGTGGAGCAAGCCCGTAAAGCGGTCTTTCAGTTCATTCAGGATTGCCTGAAATACGATATCCGTACCGGCATCATTGTGCACGGGAAGGGTGAACGGGAAGAACCGCGCGCGTTATTGAAGAGTTACACCAATAAATGGCTGAAAGAAATTCCTGAAGTGTTGGCTTTCCATAGCGCATTAAAGCAAAACGGCGGTGTTGGCGCGGTGTATGTATTGCTCAAGAAGAGTGAAAGTGAGAAACAGAAGAATCGTCTGAATAATCGTCCTCGCTAAGATTGGCGGTATTAGGGGTTAGCTTATTAGTTGTTGGCTCTTGTTAGTAGGGCTGCAAACAACCTGACTCGCCGTGATCTCATTAGACGCGACCTTTTCGATGCGAGGTCATTCGATACGATCTCATGAGGGCCTAATTACTGCATTAGGCTCTCATGAGGTTGTTAACGTCCCATTTTCAAAGAGAGTTATTGCTTCTCTTGAATGCATCTTTCCTTTTATACATTTTTTCTCTTATAAATATTGCTCCGCGTATTCCGCCAGTTGAGAACGAGGCACGCCTTGTAATTGCAGTGTTCCGCCCAACGGGAACTGACGGAATCGTGCCGTTAAGTAGGTCAGCCCGGAACTGATCGGGTTCATATAGGCGGTGTCGATTTGGGCGAGGTTGCCTAGGCACACCACTTTACTGCCGGCGCCTGCTCGGGTAATGATGGTTTTGATCTGATGGGGTGTCAGGTTCTGGCATTCGTCGATCAGAATAAAGCTTTGCTGGAAGCTCCTGCCGCGCATGTAATTCAGTGACTTAAACTGCAAAGGCACTTTCTGGAGCAGGTAGTCCAGACTGCCATCCCGACATTCATCGTCATCGTGCAGTGCTTCGAGGTTATCGGTAATTGCGCCGAGCCAGGGCTCCATTTTTTCTTCTTCCGTGCCGGGTAAGAAACCGATGTCCTCATCCAGCCCCTGAATGGTTCGGGTGACGATAATGCGCTTGTAGCGTTTAATCGACATGGTCTGTTCAATGGCCGCAGCCAGTGCCAGAATGGTTTTGCCCGAGCCGGCGCTGCCGGTTAAGGTGACCAGATGAATGTCGGGGTCAAGCAAGATGTTCAGGGCCATGGCTTGATAGATGTCCCTTGGGGTGAGCCCCCAGGCTTCTTGCGACATCATCAGTTCATGACACATGTCTTTCAGGGCAATGGTGTCCTTGTTGATTTCAACCACCTTACCAATGAAGCCTTGTTCATCAATGATGAACTGGTTGTAGTAGACCTCATAATCGATGGTGTCTCGGGGAATGATGTGTTTGGCGCGTTTGCCATCCAACACCGATTCCACATTGTCGATGCTGTCCCAGAATGACCCTTCCAGTTGAATAAAACCGGCCGGTAACAAGTCGATGTCCGATACCAGTTGGTCGTTTTGGTAGTCTTCGGCGCGAAGGCCACAACCTCTGGCTTTGAGGCGCATATTGATGTCTTTAGTGACGAGAACGTATTCGGAGTGAGGGGCGTTGGATTGCAGTTTGACGATTTGGTTGATGATTTTGTTGTCGTTGAGATCGTTAGGAAGAGCGGGGTTGAGCGGGGTGATTTTGGGATCGGGGTCGGACATGAGAATGGAGATGCTGCCCCTGGCTTGTTTGCTGTCCGGTCGGATGATGGGAACCCCCCGTTCGACCTGATCCGGAGGTGCATCGCCGATCAGTTCGTCGATCCTCCGTATGGCCTGTCGGCAATCTGCCGACACCGTGTGTTTGCTCGATTTAAGTTTATCGAGTTCTTCCAACACTGTGATGGGGATGGCCACCTGATGCTCATCAAAATTAATCACCGAGTTCGGGTCATGAATGAGGACATTGGTGTCGAGGACGAAAATCTTGGATTTTAATTCAGGAGAAGGCGTGCGGTGGATGCTGTTGAGGCGAGTCGTGGTTGTCCGTGTTGTTGATTTTGTCATAGTACGGCCCTGTGCGCTTAAATTCCTAATTAAGTCTGCTTCGCCAATATGTTGTTTTAATGACAATTTAACGGATCGACATCGCTATTTTTAATAGATCGATAATCTATCGTTTCTGGCGTTGGCAACCCTACAACATATAAATGACACTAAACCAATCTGATCAGCGACATTGCATTATTAAAATTATGATTTCTATTAATCACAACAGTAATAACTTAACTATACTTTAAAACAGTTAGCGCATCGGTCAAGTAGCAGACGGATGAACGGACAGGGAGTTTGCGGTCGTAAACTCTTCAAAATAAGCATAAGGATCAAGTTTTTATTGAGTTTGCCGAGAGTTTAAAGGAAGGTAATGATTAATTATGTCTGTGTCAGGAACGGTCATGGAAGAAGATATTTTAAAGAAGGTTGCTAGTCGCGTTTTAAAAGAAGCGGGACGTATCGATTCTTTGGTGGGTGAATTCACCGAAGTGAAGCAATCCAGTGAAAAAACCGTTGATTCCATTGAGTCACGGTTGCAAAGCGTATTGGGTGAATTTGAACAGTTGAAAGACCGTTTACATGCGGTAGAAAGTCAGCTGGAAGAAGCGCAGTCCTCACAAAGTAGTTCCAGTGTAGAGAATCTGGCTGACCGTGCTGAACTGGAAGCCTTAAAACGGGAATTAGAAGAGGCCCGGGCTCTGAATGAGGAACACGTACATCGCAATGCGGTGCTTCAGGCGACAGTAGAGCAGCTCAAGAAAGAAAAAGAAGAGTTATCCGAAACGTCTGGTGATATTACTCGCTACAAGGCCGAAACCAATGTGGGCTCTTCCTCTGTGGTGCCTCGTGAAGATATCCGAGGCGATTGGTGTTTGTACAAGGAAGTTGTGCCTTTACTGATTACCTATAAGCGAGATTTGAAACAGATGGAATCCGAATTGTTTCGTCTGAAGGGGCGATCAGGTTTGGCATCTGAATAAATAATTTTGGTATGCCCTTGGATCTTGAGGTGATATCTTTCTCAGAAAGAGTCATGATAAAACCTAATCAAAAAGCAGTACGATCAGAGGTTTTAGCCCTTGAGTAAAAAAATAATAAAAGGCGCCCTCATGTGTTGGATTAGATATGTTGTACTAATGCTGGCCGTTCTGGCATCGTCCCTGACTTGTCGTGCTGACACAGACATTAATGACTTGGTGTGGCCGAAACTTATTGAAGTTCACCAAGGCGACATTTATTCGTTGGAAGACGCCTCTAAATACATTGAAGACCGTCATGGCGAATACAACATTCAGATGGTTCGGGAACAGGCTGAATTATGGCAGCCAGTGCCGGACGACTCCTTAAACTTCGGCTACAGCCGCTCCAAGTTCTGGATTCATAGCCAATTCAACAGTGAAATCAATGAACCGTTAATCATTCGGGGTGAGTACGCCTTGATTGATTTTGTCGATGTCTGGATATATCGAAACGGCCAGCTGGTGAAAGCGCATCAAACCGGGGATTCGCGTCCTTACTACAGTCGACCTATCGAACATCCACAGTTTGTGTTCTCTGTGGATTCAAAGATTGGCGATCAGATCGATGTCTATTTCCGCTTGCAAACTGATGGTTCGGTGACCTGGCCATTGCGTGTCATGAGTGAATCCACCTATGAAACGCAGCAAGATAATATCTTGGTGGTGCGTGGTGGTTACTTCGGCATCATGTTAGTGATGGTGCTCTATAACCTGTTTATCTATGCCGTGATTCGACAGCGGGCGTATGCCTATTATGTGCTCTTTGTCTCGACCTTTTTGTTCTTTCAACTCGTTTATGAAGGGGTGGCTTTCCAACACTTATGGCCAAATTTACCTTGGCTGAATGCTTATATGTTGCCGCTTTCCTATGCCCTCAACGAGGTTGCGATGATTGCCTTCATCCGGGTATTTATGGAACTGCCGGGGAAAAACCCGAGGCTGGATCTCTATTTCCGAATGCTGATGATCATGGCTGTTGGATTGGTCGTCGGTGTGACGGTGATCCCGTACAAATATTTAGTCCCAATGGTTGTGGTGCTGGCGTTGGTGGTGACCATCAGTGGTTTCAGTACCGGTGCTTACCTTTGGTCGAAAGGGAATAAGTTCGCGCATTACTTTACGGTGGCTTGGGCTCTGTTATTGGTGGGCTTGGTGTTGGGTAATCTTCGGGCGATAGGCATTATTCCAACCAACTTTGTGACGGCACATGCCTATCAGTTCGGGGCAGTGTTCGAAGTGCTGCTATTGTCGCTGGCGCTTGCCCGTCGTATTGATATTGCACAGAAAGAAAAAGCATTGGCAGAAAAAGAGATGATTCGTGCTCAGCGGGAATCCATCTTAAATCTGAAACGCTATCAGGATCTCTACGATAACGCTGTTGCTGGGATGTTCCAAAGTAATCTCCAGGATCGCTTTATTCGGGTCAACGGGGCGTTGGCCAACATGTTTGGTTATGAGTCGCCGCAGGAAATGGTCTCACAAATCAGCAGTATTTCTCATGATCTGGCGGCGGATAAGCCGGACATGGATGAGCTGTTCCGAAAACTGCTTCGTGAAAAGTCGGTGATGGACCGAGAGTTAAAACTGCGCTGCAAAGACGGTTCTTACATCTGGGTTTCTATGACGGTTCGAACCGTGATGGATATTGCCGGTAATGTGGATCACCTGGAAGGTTCGGTGGTGGATATTACCGAGCGGAAGTACGCTGAAACTTACCGTCAGGAAGAAGAGCGCCGAAGAATGGCGGCCTTGGAAGAAGTGGTCGTCGGCGTCGCGCATGAGGTCAGTACACCACTGGGTATTAACCTCACCAGTTTGAGTCTGATTGAAGATCGACAGTTGGAGTTGAAGCAACAATTCGAAAGCGGAAAGATGTCGCGTCACAGTTTTGAAAGCTTCATTGATGTGTTGGGTGACGGGATTGATCTGATGTCACGTAACCTCAAACGTATCGAGAATTTGGTGCATAACTTCCGCCAAGTGTCGGTACACCACTTGGGGTATTCCCAAAAAGAGTTTGATCTGGCTGACCTGGTTCGCGGAATTGCTCTGGGAGATGGTCCGGATCTGACTGGCATTTGTCTCGATCTAAACGTGCCAAACCAAGTTGATGTGTGCAGTTATCCACAGGCGTTTTTATTGATTCTCGAAAAGCTGATGGAGAATTCTCTGCAACATGGCTTTGTTAAAGATCAATTGAATAAGTCGATTCGTGTCGAGTTGGAGGTACAGCCCTCAAAAGTCACGTTAACCTACAAGGATAACGGAAAAGGTTTGGATAAGGCTGTGCAGGAAAAAATCTTTATGCCGTTCTATACCACCCAGCGTGGAGCCTTAGGCCGAACAGGGTTGGGCATGTACATCGTCTTTAATGTGACTACGCAGTTGTTACAAGGGCGGGTACAGGTGTTGGATCACCAGGGCTTTGCTCTCTCAATCGAGGTACCAAGGTATCTGGAAGTGGATATCTCTCAGAATGAAGCCGTGAGAGATGTGAGTTCGGATGGCTTTATTCAGGTCTCTGAAAACGTCGTCCCTTTACCGAAGAAGAAAGCCTGATGAGTTTCTGGGGGCATGCCTGTGCTGTTTATGGCAAATCAGGCGTGGAAGCGGTATTGCTTAAGCTTCAGGACCACTATGGCTTGGTGATAAACCATTTATTGATGGCCGTGTATCTGGCCAACAAAGGCCAGACCATTTCCTGGCGACCCTTGTTAACGCAAGAGCGGGACAGTCAGGTGTTAGCCAAGCTGGTGGCGCCGGTTCGGAATTTTCGTCGGGATGCCAAATCCGGAGTGTCTGAATCCACCTATCAGGCATTAAAGTCGGTGGAGTTATCTCTGGAACGCGTTCATATTGCCTGGCTTGAACAACAGAGCTCGATGGGATTGGCAGCGCTTGAGGGGGCTAGCTTGAATGAGAATCTGGCTCAGGTGTTGGCAGACTATTTAAAGGCTGCTACTTCATTAGGTGTCGTGTCCATCGATGTGGATGATTCAGACTTTTCTCTCGCAATGAACGAATTTATTTCAACCGTCACTTCGTGAAGCTTGCTGCTGTCTGGTGGCTGTTGGAATAGGTGGCTGTCGATCCATTCAGTAATGAGATGCATGGATCGATTATCATTTGGGTGGATTCTGTCCAACTCTACCAAGCCCATTCCTTGTTCAAAGGCTTTGATGTACTGCTGAGTGTCTCGAAGAATGGAGATAACAGGTAGTCCGAGCTCTTTTAGGAACTGGCTCAAGGTTGCAAATATTTTGGTGTTTCGGCGTACCCGGTTGGCAATAATCCCTACAGGAATGGGGTTTTGACGATAAGCACGAGCTTGCAACAGATGATAAATAAAGTGCTCCACCGCCTTGATGTCTATCATTGAAGGCAAGACAGGAATCAGGATCACGTCTGAACAGGAGACGACTTCTTCCAAAGCGAAATCCGGCATGGCGGCCGGCGTGTCGAGAATGATGAGATCGCTTTCGATGGACGACCTCAGTTGCCAGCTGCGAGTTTGATTCAGGTGATTTAATTTGAAACCGGACTGCAGTTGAATCGGATTCAAGGTGTTCGGGCGCAGCGTCAGCCATGAGGTGCTGGATTGCTGAGAGTCAAAGTCCATGATGGTGACATCATTGTCCTGGGCATAATGGGCTGCTAAATTGGTCGCAATCGTTGTCTTGCCACTGCCGCCTTTGGCATTGGTAATAAGGATTCTTGGGATGCTTTTTCTATGGTACTGGCGAGCCATTTCAGCGACCTGTTGAGTGATCATAGGGTGTCCTTATTTCTTGGCCTGGACAGCCTATGAACTAAGGTTAAGACTTAAGTTATCTTGAGTCTCTTTTTCCAACCATGGTTGAGTTAAATGTAGACCATAACGTATTGATCGTTCATAGAAAATAATTCTTTAGGCAGGTTATCCATTTTATGAAAATTATGATTAAGCTGATGTTGTTGGCTCTTGTGGGGGCGGTAGTCGCGCCAATGTTGATTAAAGGGCCGGATGGAAAACCCTTGCTTTCCTGGCAAGATTTTTTTTCTTTGCCTTCTCAAGACAGTGGCTCAGCATCAAGTTCTGACCCCGATGTGACGCCTCAGTCTCCTTCCGGATTGACCACTGTCTATAAATGGAAAGACAAAGAGGGACAGTGGCATTTCTCTGACAAGCCTCAGGATCATGTGGACAATGAGACACTAAAATATAATCCTAATGCCAATATTATTCAGTCACTAGCGAAGAAAGAAGAGGAATCCGAGGTGGAAGTGACACCGATGAAGGTGCCTGAACCCTCTGCCGGGCCTTCTTTGACTACCGTTCCTTTGACCGAGGTGCCAGAGCTGATGGATCAGGCAAAACAGTATCAGCAATTACTGGATCAACGGAACAAGACATTAGAACAGTTTAATGCCAACAAAAAATAGGTGAAGAGTGAAAGTTGTTAAGAATTTGGTAGCGTCTGCGGCGTTAACTTTGTCGGTTGGGGGGATCGCGGCTGAGTCTGACGTTCAGCCCGTGGCAATGACGGATCAGCAAAAATTAAGTTATGCCATTGGCGTTGTGTTTGGGGCCAGGCTACAACAAGAAACCAATCAGCTGGATATGACCGTGTTTGAACAAGGGTTGCGTGACAGTTACCAAGGGCAACCTCTGAAATTATCTGATCAGCAAATTAAGGATGCCTTTGAGCGCTATCGTTTGTCTCAGGAAGCTGCTCGTAAAGATCAGGAAGCGGCCTTTGAACAATTGGCTCAGGCAAACTTTGAACGTGGTCAAAAATTTCTGAAAGAGAATCTCAAATCGTCCAGTGTTCAGGAGATCGAGCCCGGGCTTCAATTCGAAGTTGTGAAAGAGGGAACGGGTGCGCATCCAGGACTAGAGGATACTGTGGCCGTTCACTACCAAGGCCAGTTATTGAATGGTGATGTGTTTGACACTTCTCGTCAGCTTGAAAAGCCAGTTCAATTTCAGGTTAAGCAAGCCCCTGCAAGTTGGGTGAAAATTTTGCCTAAGATGTCCGTAGGCTCTGTATGGCGAGTTTGGGTATCCCCTGAACTGGGCTTTGGTTCTGGTGGCGCAGGACCGGTCGGACCTAACGAAGTCTTAGAATATGAGCTGGAATTGGTTGCTGTAAACCCTTAGTGAGACGTCTGGATTTATCTCTTAATTCAGTCGCTAAGGTAATTCAAAGTGGTTGAGTAAGCCATTGGAGCCCAGAGCCACCAGTTTCTTGCCGGAAACAAATGCCAGGTCGGTGACATAGCTGCTTTCGCGATACACGTTCGGGCGAATGTGCATGCGCCATTTGCCCAGCAGTTCCCCTGTGGTTGCATCGTGTAGTTGGATGTGACCATCAAACAACCCCAAAGCAATGCGTTTATTATCTGGTGAAAAGCGTGCAGCTGAGATGCGCTGTCTTTGGGTGTTGGTGGTTGCAATGGTGTTGCCGGTATTCAGATCATACAGATAACCATTATCCATATAAGCCGCAACAAAAATAACATCACCTGTGTGGTTGCTGGTGACCACATCGACCGGGAAATTGTGTTCCCAGCTTCGGATCTTTTGCCCCGTTCGCCAATTCCACAAGTTAGCGGTCATGTCCTCTGATCCTGTCAGTAAGTAGTCACTTTTAGGCATGAAATAGACTGAGCGAATGGTATGTTCGTGGGCCAGCGATCGGACAATCTGACCCGCTTTAAGATCAAAAATACTCGCGAGATTATCTTCCCGCCCCAGGGCGGCTACCTGACCATTCGGATGGAGGGCGAGCGAATGAAGTCGGCTGGGGACAGTCCAGTAGCCGAGTGATCTGCCGGTATCGGCGTTCCAGGCAACAATGGATTTTGTATCGGCGGTAAGAGCCACCGATCCACTTGGAGATAAGGCTGTCTGAGCCAGGTCAGAATAGCCATTGGAATCATGGTTCCAATTATAGAGCCGTTCGTTCTTTTCTGTGCTCCAGAATGATCCTCCGTGATTGATGGAGGCAATGACGGCATGAGCACCTTGTCGGTCTAAATTACCGTCTCGGATACCTTGAATGGCATATTCTTCATACCGACTGGGTGGTTCGCCGCTACATGCAGTGAGAAGTGAACCCATCACGACTACGCTGAAAAAACGTCTAAAGAGCAATGCTCGTTGTCTTTTTGTGTGAAGGGCTGGCATGCAGTCTGATCTCATTAGATGTTGAATCTGGAAGCGTTAAGCTTAAGTCTAGCTTCGAATATCGAAATCCAATATCGGTTAAGGCCGGTATTAGTGATAACCGCTATTAGTGATAACCGATATTAGCAGCTAGAACTGATAACAGTTCTAACCTGTTAATGCTTATAAGAGGGTTTCGGCAGAAGCCAGATCGACTTTAACAACTCGAACAAATTGATTCCCGAGCGAGGCAGCCATAGCTGGTTTGCCTTAGGCAACCAGCTCTCTATGGCTATTGTGTAAACATTCGATTAACTGATCTTCAAGTACAAAGCGTTCTTCTAAGGCTTCACCCAGCAAAGATAACTTCTCAGGTAGGACTTCGAGCAAGTTGGTTTCATGCACGCTGTTGTCGTATTCGTCATTGAAGTCTAATGCGATTTCGGTGGTTTCCTGAATTTTAGGAAAGAGGCGTTCGGCCAGTTCAATACCGCCATCGTTGAATTCGTTCGCTTCTTTAATCAGCTGTTCGTAAACTTCAAAATGTCCCGCAGAAACGTAGTCTACTAATACCTGACACAGCTTTTGAATGTTTGAAGAGTAAGTGGATTCTTCGTGTTCGCGAGTGATGCTGCTAAGTTCACAATATAAGACAATGAGTTCCTGGCGTTCTGCTAACCAACGGTCAATAATCTCACTGACACCGCCCCAACGTTCTTTTGCGGATTTACAATTTTCTAGCATATGTGTCTTCCCTTGTTTGCCAGTCGTTGCTGGCATTAATAATCGTTATGGGGCTATTAAATCGTTTTGCTTTGCTAAGTGGTGGTTTCCTTCTGGGGGAAACTCAACCACTCTTTTTTATCCCTGTTTCTAGAATCTACTGATTTTCGAAGAGGCTTGTCAATAACATTCAACACTTCAAACGGGCGTTTACTTTGAGGTTCTCCAAAGAAGGGCGGAATAGACGCAATAACCGAGGAAGACAATGATCATCCAATTGGGCATGGTCAAGCCAAGGAAGTCCCAGCTGATTTCAGTGCAGGATGCTGAGCCTGTCAGCATGTACGTTAGAATTTCCTGGAACGGAAGAATGTCCAGCATGTATTCCAGCGGAGCACCACAATCAGGGATGTCTTCCGGTGGATAAGCCTGAATCCAGCTGTGTCGAGCGGCAATAGCGACACCGGCGATACTGACCAGACCGGCAACACAGGCGTAGATGGTTCGGCCGAGTGGCTTTTCCGGATTATGAATGGCAGCAATCAGCGCAACCCAACCTAGAACGAACACTACAATGCGTTGCATCATGCACATCGGACAAGGTTCGAGACCTACAACCAGCTCGAAATAATATGCCGCCGCTAAAAGGGCGATGGAAACCAACACTGTGATCGAAGATAGGGCGCGAAAATTGGTAAGAAAAAACATGATGGGTATTTTCCGGTTAGCTTGATTACGTTATAAATACTACATTAAGAGATGTAGAAACAAGTACTTAGTGTTTGTTGGAACTTTGTTTACTGATTTAGTTCAATAACTGACACCGTATTGGTTATTGGTGTGTTAATCCAGTTTGAGGGGAGAAAATTTATGGTTAAGCGTTATTTGGGCATCTTGTGTATGGCACTTATGTTGGGTGCCGGAAACAGTTATGCGGTCTCCTTCGTAAACTTTGATGAACACTTTACGACCAACTTTGGTGATCCTGAAAAACCGAAGTTAAGTTATCTTCGAGTCAACGTGGCTCTGAAGGTGGATAACGACACGATTGCCACTCAAGTGCGTAATCATACGCCTTATATTCGTGACCTTATTATCTCTCATTTGGTCAAACAGCAAGTGGATACAGTGCGTACGGCCGAGGCAAAGAATCAGATGTTGCAAGATATTCTGGCAGAAATTCAGGCGTTCTTGACGGAAGAGGAAGGCGATTCTCTAGTTCAAGAAGTATTGTTTACTGAGTTTATTGTTCAGGAATAAACGTTCAGAGAAAAGGAATCTTGTCAGATATCCTGTCAGCGATGTAGCGTTTAGAAAAGGGAATGAGAGAGGATTAGCCGTTGTGGAGGTATTGGCTAACAAATAGGTGCGATTAGGCCGTCAGGCGTTCCTGATGCTCTTCAAAATACTCGTTGCCATCATCCCGGCCTGCTTCCCAGGCGGCAATGAGTACTTCAGTAGTGTATGGACAGTGTTCTTGGCTACCAGTAACTCCCGTCATGTAGCCACGCCGGTAGGCTTTGTCCATAGACTCAAGTGAATAGTTTTTATCGTTCAGCAAAATGAAACACTCCGTTTTGCGTTAATAAACAATAAGTTACAAAAAGGTTACACTTCGTAACTGTAGCAAAATTATTTAGAGTGTGAAGCCAAATTCTAAAGAAATGTGAAGTTTTGCAATTCTTTCTATAGTTAAGTGTTAGAAAAGTCTTCTAAGTATTTGATAAAACTTAACTTATCTGATTTTTCAATATTTTCTTGTTCCCCTATCGAAAGTTGGCTTTTTTCAGTCATTTCCTGAATAAAAGACTGTGAGAGGGGATATTCGGACAGTTCTTTAGCGTGTCGACGGCTCATTTCCAGGCCAAACTCATGGAAACTGGCGTTATTTTCGGTCATCCAGTCGATTTGCTGATGCGATGGCAGTAGTTCTGGAGCGCTTAATAGCGTGTGGTAGTGCTTGATGGCGTCAGAGAAAGACTCAGAGCGATGACTTTGATCGAGGATGTCTGCTACCTGAGCCATTTGTTCGAAGATCAGGCCGCCTTCACCTTTGATAGAGAAGGATTGCCCTTCCAATAGAATGCGTTTGTTCGGATCAGCACCTTCGTAAGCCATACCCACCATGTTTTGAGCAAGACGATTACATTCAGCCGGTTCTACCTCCGGGCTGTCAGCCAATAGGCAGAAGGTCAGGAAGGTATCCATAAAGGCAATTTGTCTGGTATCGATTCCTGTGGCCAAGAATGGGTTGATGTCCAAACAGCGTACTTCGATGTACTCCACGCCTCGGGAAGAGAGTGCTTCTAACGGTTTCTCGTTGGCTTGTGTGGTCCGTTTAGGACGAATGTCGCTGTAAAATTCATTTTCGATCTGAAGCAGGTTGGTATTAAGTTGATTAAAACCGCCCTGATTGTTTTGTACTCCCAACTCTTCATAAGGAAGATGCGGTGTCTTAACGGCATGGGATAGGGTGTAGATATAATTTTCCAGACTGTTATAACAAATGGTCAGATCCGATTGAGCACTGTTCTGATAGCCAAGGTCACTCATGCGAAGCGAAGTGCCTTTAGGGGCATACAAGGTATCGGGCAGCCCTGATTGCAGTTTGTGGGTCTTACCGTCTACGAAACTTGCGCTTACTGCTGGGGAGGCGCCAAATAAATAAATCAGCAACCATGAGTAGCGCTTAAAGTTACGAATCAAACCAAAATAACGTTCTGAACGAAAATCTTGTACCGATTGCTTATCACCCAGCAATGCCTGGTATTTTTCCCAGAAGCTATCAGGCATGGAGTAGTTGTAATGAATGCCGGCAATACTTTGCATCAAGCGACCGTATCTGTGCCATAGGCCGTGGCGATAGACATGCTTGAGTTGACCAATGTTGGAACTTCCGTATTCAGCAATACGAATGTCCAATTCGTTGGCAATATGGCACGGCATACTGCAACCCCAAATCAGCTCGTCATCCAGATTCTGCTGAGTGAATGCATGCAAACGATATAGAAAGTCTGCCGTTTCGTTCGGGCTGGTCAGTGCCGGGGTGATGAACTCCAGCAGTGCTTCGGAGTAATCCGTGGTAATGTGCGGGTGAGTCAGTGCAGAACCAAGCGCTTTTGGATGATCTTTTTGAGAGATTCGCCCCTGACGATCGACCCTGAGCCCTTCCTTTTCCAACCCTCGACGAATGTGTGCAAAATCCGTCTGGTAGTCTGGAGCCATTAACTGTTCTAAATGGGTTGGATTAATATGTGGCAAGGGACGTTCCTTTCATTAGCGGTTACGCAGAAGTCATGAACCGGCAATAATACTGTAACTGAGATCAGACTTGTAATATTGATTCGGCGAATAGCTCAGACAGGCTTGGCCCGTCTATCCTAGGTTGGTCGCACAAGTAATAAAAAAGTTGCATAGAAATCTTCCTGAGCAGGCATGATACCTGGTCAGGAAGATCACTGGAGGGTGAAAAACGACTTATAGACGCTTGTTGCCCTTCTTCTGAGCTTGTGCAAACAACGAGGCCATGGTGCCATTGCCTGCTGACTGTGTTGATTGCTTTGGTGCTCTAGGTTGTTTGCTGGTGTTTCTTGTTGCCGTGTTGGACGCACCGCGCTTGTCTGTCTGTTCATTGGCGTCGTCACTCATTCGCATCGACAAACCGATGCGCTTGCGAGGGACATCCACTTCCATTACTTTCACCTTCACGATGTCGCCGGCTTTTACAACCTGGCGAGGATCACTGATGAAGGTATCCGACAACGCAGAGATGTGAACCAAGCCGTCCTGGTGAACGCCAATATCAACGAAAGCACCAAAGTTGGTAACGTTGGTGACCACGCCTTCCAGAACCATGTTGCCTTTCAAATCGGCAATGGTTTCTACGCCTTCCAGGAAGGTTGCCGCTTTGAACTCAGGGCGAGGGTCTCGTCCTGGTTTTTCCAGTTCTTTAAGGATGTCGACAACGGTTGGCAGACCAAACTGATCACTCACAAACGATTCTGCATTTACTGCACGCAGGGTAGGCGCATCACCGATCAGGGATTTAACGTCTGCACGTTGTGCCTGAGCTATCTCTGTCACCAAAGAATAGGATTCAGGGTGAACGCTGGAAGCATCCAGAGGATTGCTGCCATTCATAATTCGCAAGAAACCTGCAGCCTGTTCGAAGGCTTTTGGTCCCAGACGAGGAACCGACTTCAGATCGTCGCGAGAGCCAAACTGACCATGTTGATCACGGTAACTGACGATGTTATTGGCGATGGTGCTGTTCAGCCCGGAAACTCGACTTAATAGTGGTGCAGAAGCAGTGTTCAGGTCGACACCGACGCCGTTCACACAGTCTTCAATCACAGTGTCCAGGCTGCGAGCCAACTCGGTTTGGCTGACGTCGTGCTGGTATTGACCTACACCGATGGACTTGGGCTCGATTTTTACCAGCTCGGCAAGAGGATCTTGTAAGCGACGAGCGATGGAGACTGCGCCACGAATCGTTACGTCCAGATCCGGGAATTCTTTGGCCGCAAACTCTGATGCGGAGTAAACCGATGCGCCAGCTTCGTTCACTACAATCTTGGTGAGTTTAAGCTCTGGATGTTTTTTGATTAGTTCGCCAGCCAGTTTGTCGGTTTCACGGGATGCGGTTCCGTTACCGATGCTGATCAGTTCCACCGAGTGCTTTTTACACAGGGCTGCAAGAATCTGAATGGCTTGATCCCACTTTCTTTGAGGTTCGTGTGGGAAAATGGCACCGTGGTCGACCACTTTACCGGTTGCATCAACGACGGCTACTTTTACACCGGTTCTGAAGCCTGGGTCCAACCCTAATGTGGCGCGTGGGCCGGCGGGTGCCGCCAATAGCAGATCTTTCAGGTTTTGAGAGAATACCTTAATGGCTTCGCCTTCCGCAGTTTCGCGAACGCGACCCATCAGTTCGGTTTCCAGATGCGTCAGCAGTTTTACACGCCAGGTCCAGCGGACCACTTCGCGCAACCAGCTATCCGCCGGGCGGCCTTTATCTTCAATTAACCAGAAGTCGGCAATCATCTGTTCGCAAGGTGAACTTTTCAGTTCCGGATCGCCCACTTGAATATTGAAACTTAGCACACCTTCATTGCGGCCACGTAGAATAGCTAACGCACGGTGACTTGGTACGGACTTCAATGGCTCATCGTGTTCAAAATAGTCACGGAATTTAGCACCGTCGTTTTCTTTCCCTTCGATGACTCGGACCGACAGTTGGCCGTCTTGCCAAAGGTAATTACGAAGCTTCTCCAGAAGGTTGGCGTTTTCACTGAAACGTTCCATCAGAATGTATTTCGCACCGTCCAGTGCGGCTTTTGTGTCAGCTATACCTTGTTCTGGATCGACATACTGAGCTGCTTCTTTTTCAGGGTCAGAAGCTGGGATTTCATAAAGAAGATCCGCAAGCGGTTCCAAACCGGCTTCTTTTGCAATTTGAGCTTTGGTGCGACGCTTTTTCTTATAAGGAAGATATAAATCTTCCAGACGATTTTTGGTGTCGGCCGCGTGAATGTCTTTCGCCAACTCATCGGTCAGCTTGCCTTGCTCTTCGATGCTTTTAAGAATGCTTTCGCGTCGATCTTCCAGTTCTCTCAGGTAGCGTAGTCGCTCTTCCAGCAAACGCAGTTGGCTGTCATCCAATGCGCCGGTGACTTCTTTTCTGTAGCGGGCAATGAAAGGTACGGTAGCGCCTTCGTCTAACAAGGCCACTGAGGCTTCGACTTGTCGTTGTTGAACGCTTAGCTCATTAGCGATGGTTTGAAAAATTCGATCCATAAAAATTCCGAAATTTATAAATGAAGTGACTGCCTTGGTACACGGAAAGGTAACAATGATGCGTACCTGTGGGGCAGTAATCTAACGGTCTACGTGAAAAATAATTGTGGGCTAGTGTATACCAGCCTTAGGGTAAAACAGAAGCCACTCCGGTTAATTGGAGATCGATGGATGACACCCATCACAAGTTAAGGTGTTTGGGAATGTAAAAAGCGATGATCTTTGAGCAAATCCGTGTTGGTCGGCTGTATAGCCATAAATTAGAAAACGTCGGGATGGTATCATCTACACTTAGAACGTATTTGTGTTGATGAGTATTGTCGTCAGCGTTGCCTCCGGGCGTATTTGTAGATGGCTCTGATTTTGTAATGTGAGTGTTCCTGATGAAATGGTTATTCGTGTTCTTGGTGTGTTGGAATGTCGCTTATGCTGAGGAGACACCGCCTCTCAAGGTGGGTTTTGTAAATCCGGGTTTTCAGCATCAAGGCTTTTGGCAGCAAGTTTCAACGGTAATGCATGAAGCTGCCAGCCAGCTGAATATTCAATTAATCGAGGTTTTTGGAGATCGGCACTGGAAGAAGATGCTGCGTGAAGGGCAGGCGTTGTTAACCAATCAGTCATTGGATTACCTGGTTTTGGTGAACGAGCATCAAAAAGCGGGCGAACTGATGCGCTTAGCGGAGAAACAGGGTGTCCCTACTTTTCTGTTGCTCAATGGTCTGGGTGAAGACGATCCTGCGTCTGTGTATGGGAACTGGAAGGGCAGTCTGATACCTGATAACCATTCGGCTGGTCGGGAAATGGCCGAAAGCTTGTTTAAGGCCCATTCAGGCGCTGGAAAGCTATTTACTCTCGTTGGGGATACATTAACGCCTGCTTCCTTAGATAGAACCTCGGGGTTGGATGCGGCTTTGGCACTGTATCCTGGTGTTCATGAAATTCTTCGAGGCTCCGGTCAATGGTCGGAGTCTGTCGCATACAATAAGACAAAACTGCTGTTGAATCGTGAAACTCCGGAGATGGTGTGGGCGGCCAACGATAATATAGCGTTGGGTGCCATTCGGGCGTTAAAAGAAACGGGTGTCGTTCCTGGAAAAGATGTGTCTGTGGTGGGGCTGAATTGGTCAAAAGAAGGGTTGGCGTCTGTAGAAAAAGGCGAGCTATTGATGACGCATGGTGGCCATTTTATGGCCGGAGCCTGGATGATGGTTCTGGTGTATGACGATTATCATCGCTTGGGGACGGCTAAGACCTATAATTTTCAAATGTCAGCGATTACCTCACGCAATATCAAAAAATATCAGGCGTGTTTTGGCGAAGGTCGGTGGGACAGTATCGACTTCAAGCGCTTTTCCAGAACAACGCGCAAAAAAGCATCAACCTCTCCTTATGAATTCAGTTTGTCGCGCATGATGGAGTATGCCCGAGGCTGCTGAGCTTGTGGCTTTTATCGGGCGCGAGCTACGATGTACTCCCAGTGTTTTGCATCGATCGGCATAACGCTCAAGCGCGATCCTTTACTGATCAATGATATGTCCTGCAATTCTTTTTGCTGCTTGATCCAGGATAGCGTGATGGGCGACTTGAAAGCCTGTTTGAATTGCACATCCACAGCGTACCACTTTGGTTTTTCTTCACTGTGTTTCGGATCAAAACCACTGTGATCAGGGTTAGACGCGGTCGGATCCAGGTAGTGTTCTCGTACCACTTCTGCAATACCCACGATGGCCGGGACTTTACAACTGGAATGATAGAAGAACACCTGATCCCCTTGTTTCATGCTCTTGAGATTATTTCTGGCTTGATAATTCCGAACGCCATCCCACATTTCTGTGGCATTAGGACGCGACTGTAAGTCTTCCAGGCTAAAACTGTCGGGTTCCGATTTAACTAACCAAAAATTCATGGGAATTTCCTCTGCAATTACATGTCTATTTGGGGCTACTGGTTTGCATCAAGTGACCTACAGCACTTTGTGAACAATTGTATGAAGCTGTTACCAACGGTGAGATGGTGATCTGGATCACAATAATTTGACGCTCATACATTATTCTTATATAACACCCTGAAAAATTATAAATTTACTAAAATGCGCAAGAAACCCGACCTAATAGTTACATTAATTACGCTTTTTGTTGTTGGTCTACTCGTCAGTGGGCTGGCTAAGACTGCGTCCATCGAACATGAAACCCCAGGTTTGATGGTATCCTCGCCAGATGTCAGTCTGGATTTTCCTGACGACTTTTAAGCTAGTCGGATTTTAAGCTGGTTACTCGCTTATGTGAGCATGTGATTAGCTTGTCGTTAGACTGAAGTTCGGCGTTACCACAGCATTTAAGGGAATATCCCACGGCTCTTTAGGTAGCGCTGGTACTTGCTGGCAATTATGTGCCAGACCAATTCTTAAAGGCGATCGTCGCCACCCTTGACTAACTACCTTCTCCATCGTTGTATCGTAGAAACCTCCTCCCATACCGAGGCGATTGCCTTTCGCATCAAAGCCAACCAGAGGCATTAAGATTAGGTCCAGTGATTCCGGAGGCACTATGCGGCTGCGTTTTAACGCCGGTTCTTGAATGCCAAAACGATTAAAGCGCATCGGCGTGTGCGCGTCGTATTGTACAAATAACAATTGTCGGCGGTTGATCGGATGTAACACCGGAAGCAGTACTTTCTTACCTCGACGAAGCAGATGCCGGATAACAAGGTGGCAGCTAAGTTCACCGTCATTGGCTAAATATACTGCGACTTTACAACTTCGGTTAAACCAATGATGTCGCTGCAGTTGTTTTAGTAGCGCGTTGGCTGCGTTGAGTTGCTGGAATTGAGAAAGTGTCCGGCGGGTGCCGCGAATGCTTTGTCTCAATGACTTTTTGGCGAGTGCCAATTCATCGGACGATAGGTTGGATAAGTCTGCGAAATCGAAATGAGAGGGTATCGGATGCATAGCGTTAGCTCAAAAAGGCTCCAAAGTATCGCTGCCGACTTGGCCCCTGAACCCGATGGTTCAGAGTGGTGGTTGTCGGTATGCCGTAGGCTTCCCGTCATGCGGACTTGCACAATAGCTTACGCGGCCAACCTCCTAAAATAGGATTATCGGCTCGAGGAACGCATCAGCTGGCGAGTACTTCAGAGCTTAGGGCCATTATAACGACTGAATTTTTTTTTGTCAGCGAAATGTTGTAAACAAGTGTTTAAGTAAGGATTTTAATGGGGCAATAGTGAGTTCGGTTGACTTGGGCAGTCTTATAGACTGCCTTGATCTGAGGTGTCGTCATTAAATGGCAGCGAATGATTTTTTGTTAATGCTGCGTCTAAACGATCGGCCAACTGTTGAAGTTGATCTTGATTTACGCCTTGGCTTTGTTCGCGAGACAGGGCTTCGTGAGTGATGTTCAACGCGGCCATCACAGCAATGCGTTCTAGGCCGATGACTTTACCGGTGGCACGAATCTCACGCATTTTATGATCTAGGTGGCGAGCGGATTGCTCAAGAGAAGCGCGGGCTTCTTTGGGGCAGTTCACCAGATATTCCTTATCCAGAATACTGACCTTAACTGTTTCCACATCTGACATTTATTCTTGCTCCAGAGCCTTGAGGCGAGAAATCATAGCTTCGACTTTCGTTCGAGCCAAATCATTTTTACGCAAAAGTAGATTCCGTTCGGCCTTCCAGGCTTCCTGGTGTTCTTTCAGTTTACGATTATCTTCGAGCAGAGTTTCGTACTGTTCGATCAGCTCGATTATTTTTTTTTCCAGATCGGGGAAACTCAAATTGTCCATCTTGTATCTTCTTACTTCAAGGCTAAACCTACTATAGAACCGTGACAGATTGGGGTCAATTGTCGATCCGCTCTTTCGTTGAAATTTTAGCCATGCGTCTCATTAGCGTCTAACGTTGAATTGATGGGCTTTCTGGTGTGATAAACCGACTAATGCTAGGATAGCGGCAACATTGATTAGAGGTAGTTTATGGCCATTCAAGAGCAACCAACTCACACACTTGAGCAGTTATTCGAAGATTTAGCGGATTCGTTTCTGGAATTGAAAATTCAGCAAGAACCGTCGGAAGTACATGGTGTGCTGGTGGGGATGTTGGTGCAGTCTGACAAGAAAAGCGTGGATGATTGGTTGGCTTTGCTGGATATGATTGATTTGGACACTGCCCAGATTGATGAACGCACCCAATCTATCATGCAGGAAATCTATCAAATCACGCGTGAAGGTTTGGCTTCAGATCAATACGACTTTCAGTTGTTAATGCCAGCCGATGATTATGAGGTGGGTGAGCGAGCAAATGCCCTGGCTGTGTGGGCCAGTGGTTTTATTACCGGATACGGCTTGGCCGCTGAGCATAAACGTGATCTGTCAGTTGAAATGGTGGAGCTGCTGAACCATTTGCATGCAATCTCAGAGTTGGACGATCAATTGTCTGATTCGGAAGAAAATGAAAAGGATCTGTACGAACTGTATGAATATGTTCGCCTGGGTGTGTTAATGCTTCGCCAGGCCATGCAGGGAGATACAGGGGCCGCAGTTGAGCCTTCTTCTGAAGGGAAAACGCTGCACTAAGAGTAGGGATTTATGACCGAGCTAGCCATATCTTCGAAAGAGTACATACAACGCCGTCAAACGCTTATGGAAATGATGGCGCCCAACAGCATTGCCATTCTACCAGCGTCGGCGATTAAAATACGGAATCGTGATGCTGAGTATGGATTTCGTCAGGACAGTGATTTCCAGTATCTCACCGGGTTTAATGAGCCTGAAGCGGTGGCGGTATTGATTCCTGGTCGTGAGCACGGTGAATTTATCTTGTTTTGCCGTGAACGTAAGCGGGAAGAAGAAATCTGGACGGGCTATCGTTCAGGGCCTGAAGGTGCGATTGAGAAGTATGGCGCTCATGATGCGTTTCCGATTTCAGACATCGATGAAATCCTGCCAGGTATGATCGAAGGGCGGGATCGCGTGTATTACTCCATGGGCTGTGATCCTCAGTTTGATAAGCAGGTGATGGAGTGGGTCAATACCATTAAAGCCAAAGCGCGTAGCGGGGCGCATCCTCCGGGAGAATTTGCCGCATTAGATCACCTGTTGCATGACATGCGTCTTTATAAGTCTCCGGCGGAGTTGAACATCATGCGTCGTTCCTCCGTGATTGCGGCTCAAGCTCATGTTCGGGCGATGAAAGTCTGTAAGCCGGGGTTGATGGAATATCAACTCGAAGCCGAATTTCTTCATGAGTTCATGTTGAACGGGGCACGAGCTCCGGCCTATACCACCATTGTTGGCGGTGGTGCCAACGGCTGTATTCTTCATTACGTTGATAACGATCAACAACTGAACGACGGTGACTTGGTATTAATAGATGCCGGATGCGAACTGGACTTTTATGCGTCCGATATTACTCGTACTTTCCCTGTGTCCGGTAAATACAGTGAGCCGCAGCGCCAGTTGTATCAGTTGGTGTTGGATGCTCAATACGCGGCCATTGAAGAAGTGAAACCCGGTAATCATTGGAATGACCCACATGTTGCGGCCGTTCGGGTACTTACTAACGGGTTGTTGGAACTGGGGCTGTTGCAGGGTGATTTGGAAACTCTGATCGAAGAGGAAGCCTACAAGCCATTTTATATGCACCGTACCGGTCATTGGCTGGGAATGGATGTTCATGATGTCGGTGAATATAAGGTCGGTGACGAGTGGCGAGTGTTGGAACCGGGTATGGTGATGACGGTTGAGCCGGGCCTTTATATCGCTCCAGATTGTCAAGACGTCGAAGAAAAATGGCGTGGCATTGGTATTCGGATCGAAGACGATGTAATTGTGACGAAATCCGGCCATGAGGTCATGACCCGTGGTGTTCCTAAAGAAGTGGATGAAATTGAAGCCCTAATGGCAGGGTAATCTTCATCTCCTCTTTGTTTTTGAATGTTTATTTGGTTTGTTTTAATAGGCGCATGCTATTCGGTGCGCGCTATTGAACGGGCCAAACAAGGTAGCAGTGCGTCAGGTTTGATATACCTGACTGGTTGAAGAGAGCAGTTATGTCGTCGTCACATCAAGAGATCAATTCGACGCTTGCCTATGATTATGCCATCGTTGGTGGTGGTATGGCTGGGTTAACGATGGCTTTGCTGTTGGCTCCGGTATTGGAAGCCAATAAGCAGCGATTAGTCATTATCGAGGCGTTTGATCCTCAAGGCGGTCACTATCAGCCGAGCTTTGATGCGCGGTCTACTGCGTTATCGGAAGGTACTCGCCGAATTCTTGATCAGTTAGGTTTGTGGTCTTCATTGGCTAAGCGTGTTTGTGCGATTGACCAGATTCATGTCTCTCAGAAAGGCGGTTTTGGCAGTACTCGCATGTCGGCGTCGGAATGCCAGGTAGATCACTTGGGGTATGTCATCGAAAACGCTTGGTTTGGTCAGTGTCTGATGGATGCGATTGCTGAACTTGAGTGTGTGGACTGGCTTGCTCCGGCAAAAGTTGAACAGCTGACCCAGCAAGAGCAGGGGCAGTTATTAACCTTGGACGATGGACGAAGCGTCTCTACATCGTTTCTGATGGTGGCCGATGGTGCTCAATCCTCGTTGCGAGATAAGCTGGGGATTCAAGCGAATCGTACGGCCTATCAGCAACATGCCTTGGTGTGTAATGTTTCGACGCGGTTAGCTCATCAGCAGGTTGCCTACGAACGCTTTACGCCAAACGGCCCTTTGGCTTTGTTGCCATTGACGGAATCCCGCAGTGCCTTGATCTGGAGTGTCCCGGAAGGGCAGATTGCTGAACGTATGGCGATGTCGGATCGAGAATTCATCCAGTTGCTAGAACAAGAATTTGGAACTCGTCTGGGACCGATTACCAAAGTAGGTAAGCGAGCCTCTTACCCGTTAAGCTTGATGCGAGTGACTGATCAGGTTCGACCCGGAGTGGTGTTGCTTGGTAATTCTGCTCATGCGCTACACCCGGTGGCTGGGCAAGGCTTTAACCTGATTATTCGTGATCTGGTGTGTCTGCGTGATGCTATTGAGGCCCGCTTGGCCAGTCATCAAAACCTTAAAGAATTAACCTGGTTGTCTCAGTATCAGGATCACCGTCAGTTGGATCAATGGTTGACCACCTCCTTTTCGCATTGGCTGATCGAGCTATTCAGTAACGATCATCGTTGGTTGAAACGACTCAGAGAGCTGGGATTGATTGCCTTGGATCGGGTTGGGCCGGTAAAAGCTACTTTCGCCCGCCAAGCCATGGGGTTGGGATTAGGGGCCAATTAGGTTGAAACGACGGAACGGAAACTATGGACGTGGTTGAGCAGAAGTTTGATGTGGTCATCGTTGGTGGTGGCTTGGTCGGGGCAACACTGGCGTTGTTGCTGTGTCAAGGTCAGCACTCGCACGGCGGTTCTCCTTTATCCATTGGTCTCATTGAAGCCGGTTCGTTTGATACCGCATTAATTCAGCTTTCGCCGGAAGATGCTCAGTTTGACCCTCGTGTGGTGGCTCTCACTCACGCGTCAGAAAATCTTTTTAAGCGAATCGATGTTTGGCCGTTGGTAATGTCTTTGCGTCATTGTCCTTATCAATCCATGTCGGTGTGGGATTCTGAAGGGACGGGTAATATTGAGTTTACCGCCGAAGAAGCGAACGTCGACCATTTGGGCTCAATTGTTGAAAATCGGTTATTGGTATCGGCATTGCGGCATCGGATTGGTGAAGAGCCTTCGATCGAGGTATTGGAAAATACAGCCGTATCTCAGCTCGGGCCAATGACCGAAGATCATGAAACACAAGCGCCGGTACGTTTGTTAGGGTTGGACGATGGTCGCGTGATTTCAGGTAAGGTTGTTGTTGCGGCGGACGGTGCCTTGTCGGCGATTCGTCACATGGCGGCCTTTAATGTTCGGGAGTGGAGTTACAATCATACGGCTATTGTGACAACGGTTCAGACTGCTCAGTCTCATGGTGGTGTTGCGCGTCAGGCGTTTATGCAGGAAGGACCATTGGCGTTTCTGCCGTTACCCAGCGTTAATGGACAGCACTATTGTTCTATCGTCTGGTCTCAAGAGCCTGAACGTGCCGAGGCGTTGATGGCTCTGTCGGATGAGGCGTTTTGCCAAACCATTACTCAAGCCATTGAGAACCGATTGGGGCAAGTGATGTCTGTGGATCGTCGGTTTTCCATTCCGTTGAAACAACGACATGCGGTTCAGTATGTCAAAGATCGCATTGCCTTGGTTGGCGACGCAGCGCATACCATTCATCCCTTGGCCGGCCAAGGCGTGAATCTGGGGCTATTAGATGTAGCAGTCTTAGCCGAAGAATTATTGGCTGCACATACGAATGGCCTGGAGATTGGCGCAGAGCCTATTTTACGACGATATCAACGTCGTCGTATGGGACACAACTTATCGATGATGTCGGTGATGGAAGGCTTTAAACAGTTATTTTCAGAGTCTGCTCCGCCGGTTCGTTTCCTACGGAACTTTGGTATGTCGATGTTGAATCAGCACCCGTTAATCAAACGGCCGATTATTATGCGTGCGATGGGCTTGGAAGGCGATCTGCCTGACAGTGTTCAGCCGCTATAGCCTGATTTCTCTAAATTAGTGCGTGATTAGTTCGTGATTAGTCTCTGGTTGGCCTGTGTTTGTGGCTGATCAATGACCTCTGTTGAAATATCTTTCTGAAATTTCTGCATAGTCAGAAATATTTACTAGTCTTCTTATGATCTGTATCAAAGTCTAAGTTTAATTGCGCTGCATAATAGAAATCATTATTATTTGCATTCTTGAATTGGAGGAAACAATGCGTAAATTAATTTCAGCAGTTGCGTTGGCAACTTTGGCCGTAGGTTGTAGTAAGCAAGAAGCCCCTGAGAATGCAGCTTCTACAGAAGTCACTAAGCCAGCAGAGCCTGTAACTTTGACGGTTTATTCAGCGCGTAAAGAACATTTAATCAAGCCATTGTTTGATCTTTATACCGAAAAAACCGGTGTTCAGATTCAGTACATCACGGATAAAGCTTCACCTCTATTGAGTCGTTTGAAAAGCGAAGGTGAGAATACGCCGGCTGATATGTTGATTACTGTGGATGCGGGTAACCTTTGGAAAGCGGCTGAAGACGGTGTACTACGCTCCGTTGACTCTCAAACTCTGGAAACTAATGTACCAGCAAACCTTCAGGACGATAAAAACCAGTGGTTCGGTTTGTCTATCCGTGCTCGTACGATCGTGTATGCAAAAGATCGTGTGAAAGAAGGCGAACTTAGCACCTACGAAGGGTTGGCTGATGAAAACTGGAAAGGTCGTTTGTGTCTTCGTACCTCTAAAAAAGTGTACAACCAATCGTTGGTTGCCAGCATGATCAGCAACCTGGGCGAAGAGAAAGCTGAGCAAGTGGTTGCCGGTTGGGTAAACAACCTGGCTACGGACGTTTTCTCTAACGACACCAAAGCAATGAACGCTGTTCAAGCAGGTCAGTGTGATGCAACGGTAGTGAACACTTACTACTATGGTCGTCTTCAGAAGAAAACGCCTGATGCTAACCTAGCTATTTTCTGGCCTAACCAGGAAGATCGTGGTGTTCACATCAATATTTCAGGTGCGGGTGTGACTAAACACGCGAAGCATCCTGCTGAAGCTACTGCATTGTTGGAGTGGTTGTCGTCTGACGAAGCTCAGCAGCAATTTGCTCAGCTAAATCAGGAATACCCAGTGAATGTTAAGGTGTCTGCAAGCGAAGAAGTGAAGGCTTGGGGTGACTTTAAACGTGATTCTTTGAATGTTTCTGAAGCCGGTCGACTACAACCTGCTGCAGTAAAATTGATGGATCGTGTGAATTACAGATAAAATAGGCGTCTTTCTCAGTAAGGCGATAGTGTCTGTGGATCATTCATCCTCAAAAACGCCCGAACAGTTAACCACTGGTCGGGCGTTTTCGTTTCAAAGAATTGTTGATAATTCAGTGGTGAACTGGGTTATTCAAAAGCGTTGGTGGCTAATGGTGTTGGCTATTGCCCTCAGCGTTTTTATGCCAGTGGCGGTTATTTTCCTTTCTTGGTTAAATCCTCAACCAGATGACTGGTCACATTTGTTAGACACAGTACTGTCTGAACTGGTGCTCAATACCTTGTTATTAACGCTCGGTGTGGCGTTTGGGGTATTAGTGCTGGGCGTGTCGTTGGCTTGGCTGACGGCGATGTGTCAGTTCCCCGGACGTAAGCTGTTTGATTGGGCTTTGATGTTGCCATTTTCAGTTCCCGCGTATGTCATGGCGTTCTGCTTTTTGGGGTTACTGGATTACAGTGGCCCTATTCAAACCTGGATTCGATCCCATATTTCTGCCGAATTTGATCTGCCCGTTCGTAATCTGGCGGGAGTGATCACAGTGTTCATCCTGGCTTTTTATCCCTACGTTTATATGCTTGCCCGAACTGCTTTTATGAATCAGGGGCGAGGCCAGATGGATGCAGCACGCAGTTTGGGGTGTAACAGCTTTCAGGCCTTTTGGCGAGTAATGCTACCGATGGCGAGACCCGCTGTTGCAGCTGGTATGGCCTTGGCGATCATGGAAACTCTGGCTGATTTCGGTGCAGTGTCTGTTTTTAATTTCGATACCTTCACAACCGCAATTTATAAGTCGTGGTATGGCCTGTTTAATATTTATGCGGCGGCACAGTTGGCGTCTCTACTGTTGGTGTTTGTGATCGCTTGTTTGTGGATGGAGCAGCGCGCCCGTGGGCGAGCTCGTTTTGAGCAGCACGAACGTCAACAGAAACAGCAGCTATATACCTTGTCGGGTGGGCAAGCGTTGTTAGCAACGATGTTCTGTACTCTGGTTCTTGGCTTGGCGTTTGTATTGCCGGTCAGTCAGTTAGTCTGGTGGGTGGTTGAAACGCAACTGGCGGATTTAGATGCTCGTTTTATCCAGTTGATGTGGAATACCCTGAGCCTTGGAATCACCGCCGCCTTGATTACTGTGGTTGCGGCCATGGTGATGGCTTTTGCTCAGCGAGTGGAAAAGAATTCCAAGCTGGATCAGATTGCCCGATTCTCAACCCTTGGTTATGCCTTGCCGGGTACCGTACTGGCTGTAGGGCTGATGGTGTGGTTCAGTTGGGTGGATAATAATCTGATCAGTTTTGTGAATCAGGTATTTGGAATCAATATCGGTCAATTGTTTTTAGGCAGTGTCTTCGCTTTGCTGGTATCATACACCGTCCGTTTCCTGGCCGTAGCTTATGGGCCAGTGAATTCGCACCTACAGGCGGTACGCGTGACCATTCATGAAGCCGCGCAATCATTAGGTGCTTCACAACGTCAGGTGTTGTGGCGGGTGTATGTGCCTATGTTGCGACCAGGGCTTTTGGTCGCCGCGCTCTTGGTGTTAGTGGATGTGATGAAAGAAATGCCTGCTACACTTTTGATGCGTCCATTTGGTTGGGATACGTTGGCCGTAAGAATTTATGAGATGACCTCTGAAGGCGAGTGGGAGCGAGCGGCGCTTCCCGCGTTAACGTTGGTGATCGTAGGGCTGGCTCCGGTGATTGTATTAATGTCTAAGAGCCGTCGTCATTAACCTTGTGTTTACAGGGCTAAATAACCTTTAACTTTTCCGGGGGAACCATGGGAAACAGAACCGCTTTATACCAGTCTCATGTGGATATGAACGCCAAAATGGTGGATTTTGGTGGCTGGGACATGCCAATTCATTACGGATCACAAATTGAAGAGCACAATGTGGTTCGTCAGGATGCGGGTATGTTTGATGTGTCGCATATGACGGTTGTAGATGTTACAGGCGCTGATTCCAAAGGATATCTTCAGAAATTACTTGCGAACGACGTTGATCGTTTAAAAGAAAAAGGCAAGGCACTATACAGCGGCATGTTGAATGAAAACGGTAAGGTTATTGATGATCTGATCGTTTATAACATGGAAGGATGGTACCGAGTCGTTGTAAACTGCGCCACCCGCGAAAAAGATTTGGCCTGGATGGACACACAAACGCAAGGGTTTGATGTTACGTTAACTGAACAACCGACGTTGGCGATGGTGGCTGTACAAGGCCCTAAGGCGATTGAAAAAGCCTTGACGATGATGACCGAAGAACAGCAACAGGTTACGAAAGGGCTAAAAGTTTTCCAAGGTTTGCCAGCGGGAGATATCTTCATCGCAAGAACTGGTTATACTGGCGAAGATGGTCTAGAAATTATGGTGCCAGAAGCTGATGTTGCCGCTTTCTGGCAGGCATTGGCGGATGCCGGTGTAAAACCGTGTGGTTTAGGTGCGCGCGATACATTGCGTTTAGAAGCCGGCATGAATCTGTACGGCTCGGATATGGATGAAACGACATCTCCATTGATCTCCAACATGGCTTGGACGGTTGCGTGGGAGCCTGCAGAGCGTGACTTTGTTGGACGAGCAGCGCTAGAACAAGAGAAAGCGGACGGCCCGGCACAGAAACTCGTTGGTTTGGTATTGGAAGATAAAGGTGTCCTGCGTGGGCATCAGAAAGTAATAGTTGATGGCGTTGGCGAAGGGGAAACCACCAGTGGCACCTTTTCACCAACCTTGGGCCACGCGATTGCATTAGCGCGTGTTCCGGCTGCAACGGGCGATACAGCGGTCGTTGAAGTACGTAAGAAATTACTTAAAGTGCGAGTGGTCAGACCGCCATTCGTACGTAATGGAAAGAAAGTTTTTGAATAAAAATTGACCTGAGGACGCTTAAGATGAGTCAAATCCCAGCTGATTTAAAATACGTAGATACCCACGAGTGGATTCGTCTGGAAGGCGATGGCACTGTAACCGTAGGGATTACAGATCACGCACAATCGCTTCTTGGTGATGTGGTTTACGTAGAGCATCCAGAGGTGGATGCTGAGTTGGAGATCGGTGAGGAAGCCGGTGTGGTGGAATCGGTAAAAGCAGCTTCCGACATTTATATGCCTATTTCAGGCACTATCGTCGAAGTGAACGAGTTGCTTGAAGATGCGCCTGAGACAGTAAACGCTGACCCTTATCACGATGGTTGGTTCTTTAAAATCAAGCCTTCTAACGAAGAAGAGCTTGAGCAACTACTTGATGCGGACGCTTATCGCGAGAAGTGCGAAGCAGACGATTAAGTTAGACATATCAACAAAACGGGGCAATTGCCCCGTTTTGTGTTTTTAGATTTGCGATCTCTTGACTGGTTAGTTAGGTTTTGGGCTGTCGCATAACGAGTTTCAATTATTTGAGGTTTCTCATGCCATTCATTCCTCACACTGAACTAGACGTTCAGGAAATGTTGGAAACGATCGGAGTTTCATCCATTGAAGATCTGTTTGATGAAATTCCTGCTCAACTTCGTGCCGGTGAACTAAAAAAAGTACCGGATGCATTGAGCGAAATGGAAATGATGCGCAGGATGCGAGAAAGAGCTGCTCAGGATGAAGGCGCGCTGTGTTTTATCGGAGCAGGTGCTTATGAGCATCATATCCCGGCTGCTGTGTGGGACGTAGCCACTCGTGGTGAGTTTATGACCGCGTACACTCCGTATCAGGCGGAAGCGAGTCAGGGCACACTGCAATTGATCTATGAATACCAGTCGATGATGGCATCGCTGATGGCGATGGATGTCTCCAATGCTTCTTTGTACGATGGTGCATCAGGCTTGGCGGAAGCGGTATTGATGGCTGTTCGAGCGAATCGCAAATCTAAAAGCCGTAAGATTCTGGTACCGGGTGCGGTTCATCCGATGTATCGCTCTGCACTGGCGTCCATTGTTGAATCTCAAAACATTGAGTTGGTTGAAGTACCTTGGTCTGACGCGCAGGGGACGACCGGTCTCGATGCGCTAAGTGCTTTCGAAGGTCAGGACATTACTGCGGTTGTGATTGCTCAGCCGAACTTCTTTGGTCAGTTGGAAGACGTAAATGCCTTGACTGACTGGGCGCATCAGCAGAAAGCGTTGGCGATTGCCTTGGTAAACCCGATGGCAATGGCGGTATTAGAAGCGCCGGGCAACTGGGGTGAGAATGGTGCAGACATCGCTGTTGGTGATGGTCAGCCTCTAGGCGTACCTATGGCGTCAGGTGGTCCTTACTATGGCTTTATGTGTTGTACGAATGCCATTGTTCGTCAAATGCCAGGTCGTTTGATTGGTCGTACTGTGGACTTAGACGGCAAGCCAGGCTATGCCTTGACGCTACAGGCCCGTGAGCAGCACATCCGTCGTTCGAAAGCGACGTCTAACATCTGTACTAACCAAGGGTTGGCTGTAACCGCTTCAACTATCTACATGAGCTTGGTTGGACCGGATGGTTTGGCCAATGTTGCTGGTCAAAGTTATAAGAATACTCAGGCGTTGGTTGAGTTGTTGTGCTCGATCGATGGCGTAGAGCGTCAGTATAGCGGTCACAGTTTCCATGAATGTGTGATCAAGCTACCAGCGAAGGCTTCTTTGGTGCTTGAGAAGTTGGCAGAACGCGAAATTCTAGGTGGTTTTGATTTGGGTCGAGTTGATGCTTCGTTAGAAAATGCCATGTTGGTGTGTGTAACGGAGACCAAGTCGGATGCCGATCTTGCATTGTATCAATCAGCGTTGATTGATGTTCTCAAAGAAATTCAAGGTTAACCTGCGGAGTCTATAACTATGTTGATTTTTGAACAGAGTCGTTCGGGTCGTAAAGCGACTGCTCAGGTGCCTAGCCAAGCTGCTGATTTATCAGGCTTGCCTTCGGATCTAGTGCGTACTGACAAGCCAGGTCTTCCTGAAGTGTCTGAGCTTCAGGCGATTCGTCACTACACAAACCTATCTCGTAAGAACTTTTCCATTGATACCCAGTTCTATCCGTTAGGTTCTTGTACGATGAAGTACAACCCTCGCGGTGCCTTGGCAGCAGCAACACTACCGGGAATTTTGAACCGTCACCCATTAGCGCCGGAGAGCCATTCGCAAGGTTTCTTGGGCTGCATGTACGAACTTCAGGAAATTCTGAAAGATGTGACGGGCATGAAAGGTGTGTCTTTGACGCCGATGGCCGGTGCTCAAGGTGAGTTCGCTGGTGTAGCGATGATTCGTGCGTATCACCAGTCGCGTAACGATGATGCACGTACTGAAATTTTGGTGCCTTCTGCAGCGCACGGTACTAACCCGGCCACTGCAGTTATGTGTGGTTACAAGGTGCGTGAAGTGCCTGTAAACAGCAATGGTGATGTTGACGTAGAAGCATTGAAGACGCTGGTTGGTCCTCAGACTGCCGGCATCATGATGACAAACCCATCCACTTGTGGTGTGTTTGAGCGTCAGATTGAAGAAATCGCTAAGGTAATTCACGAAGCGGGTGGCCTGTTGTATTACGATGGAGCCAACCTGAATGCAATTCTTGGTAAGGTGAAACCAGGTGACATGGGCTTCGATGTGATGCACATGAACCTGCATAAAACTTTTGCAACACCGCACGGTGGCGGTGGTCCGGGTGCTGGTCCTGTTGCTGTGAATGATCGTTTATTGCCGTTCTTGCCAACACCGATAGTCGGTAAAGAAGGCAGTGACGACGCGCCTGAATACCGTTGGTTGACGGACAAAGATATTCCTCAAACCATCGGTAACCTGTCTGCCTTCATGGGTAACGCAGGTATCTTGGTTCGTGCCTATGTCTATGCCATTTTACTAGGTAAAGAAGGTATGCACCGTGTCGGTGAGTACGCGACCTTGAATGCTAACTACATGGCGAAGCGTCTTGAGAAAGAAGGCTTCCAGTTGGCGTATCCTGATCGTCGTGCAACGCACGAGTTCATCATCACCTTGAGTAAGCAAACCAAGGAGTTAGGTGTGAACGCGATGGATGTTGCCAAGCGTTTGCTGGATTACAACCAACACGCACCGACCACATACTTCCCGCTTTTGGTTCCTGAGTGTCACTTAATTGAACCGACGGAGACCGAGTCAAAAGAAGCGATGGATGAATACATCGCAGCTATGGCCAGCATTCTGAAAGAAGCGGAAGCGAACCCTGAAATGGTTCGTGGTGCACCGTATACACAACCGGTGAAGCGTTTGGATGATGTGAAAGCGGCTCGTGAATTAGATTTGGCTTGGAAGGCATCATAACGCTTCTAATCTTGATCTCGTTCATGCTTAAAGAAACCGGGCTATTGCAGTCCGGTTTTTTTATGGCTTATAGTCTTGGGCTTACTCGTTTAGTCCTAGACTCATACACTCTTAACCGACATTACTGTTGAACTGACTGTTTTATAAGGAAATCCCATGTGGTTGAAGCATGCACACATGCTCTTTGCTCTTCTGTCTATCGTTGGCTTTAGTCTACGAGGTGTACTTAAACTGTTCTTGAATAAGTCATTGGATCATAAACTGTGGAAGATTCTTCCTCATGTAAACGATACCTTATTGCTGTCTGCCGCCATTGGTTTATTGGTGGTTTATCAATGGAATCCGTTTGAAATTCCTTGGTTGTTGGCAAAGCTGGTTGCACTGGTGTTGTACATCGGATTGGGGATGATGGCATTAAAGTTTGGTAAGACGCTGACTCAACAACGTGTTTGTTTTTTCGCTGCTATTATTGTGTTTGGTTACATTGTAATGACGGCTTTGACAAAGCAGGCTATGTGGTTTGTTGGTTAAGGAGAAATTATGTCCGTGAAGCAGGGGCATTGCCATTGTGGTGAAGTAAAGATTCAGGTTTCGTTGGAGGATGACCCTGAGGTCAGGGTGGTTTGTCGTGACGAAGCGTGTATTCGATACGGCCAGCAGTTGTACTTTGTGGACAAAAAGCGCTTTGCGTTAGTGGATGGCGCTCAGGAATTGAGCGTCTATCAGCTGGAAAAAAACGGTTTAAAACTGTTGTTTTGTCGACATTGTGGCCAACAAACGCACATGCGTTGGTTGGCGGATGAGAGAATCGCCGTTAACCGTCGCTTGGTGGATGAAGAACCGTCGGAAATTATTGAAGAACCTTGTGACCTGTGTTCGACGAATTACGATCATTAGTCGATAAAGGAGTCACCGACGGAAATCCCCATTTCTCTGAATCGGGCGGCCATGTCTTCAATGTCATAGGTGCCCAAACCTACATATTCTAAGATGCTTTCTCCGTAACGGCGCCACTCGTAATCGGTGTTTTGACCACCGAGTACCTGACAACTGGCGCAGATATGATCGGCGATTTTTAGAATCGCGATCAGATTCTTTTTCTCACTGTCGGCACTGTATTTATCATCAAACAGTTGGTTGAGGTTGTGATGCTCGGCGATGGCTGAGCACAAGTGCATTGGCATATTCCAGGCTTTGGCTGTGTAATAGCCAACCACGGCATGATTGGTGTTGTAACGCTCGTTTTCTAAATCAATGATGCGAATCTGATCTGAACCGTAAGCTTCACTCATGGTTTTGGAATATTCCTCAACACCAAACCGTTTCATCATTAACGGAATACCGCAATTATGGAATAACCCTAACAAGTACGCTTCGTCATGATTCTTATGGCCGATTTCTTTCGCGATGGTTGCAGCGACCATGGATATATCGTTGGCGGAATCCCAGAATCGATTCAGAGCAACAATGTCTTCGTCCGTCATTTCACTGCGAATAGTGAGCCCGTTTACTATATTAATGACGGAGCTGTAGCTGAGCAGATTAACGGCCTGTTCAACTGACGTGATTTTATTACTGAGTCCGAAAAACGGCGAGTTAACCAGTTTTAAGATGGTACCAGAGAGGCCCACGTCTTTGCTGATGAGTTGAGCAATACGTGCAATATCAGGATCAGGCATCGCCTGCTCCATCTGTAGATCGACCATGATTTGCGGTTGTGGCGGAATACGAATTCCTTGCAACACGTTTTGAATCTGGGTCTCAGAAAGTTCCCTGCTCGACATATCTGCTCCGGCCAAATAAATCACTGATATTATAGTAAATATTTTTGTACCCGACTGTTGTCCATATGTAAAACTTTTCTGATTCTTATTTTGATTTGGAGCATAATGGGCGCCAAATTTTGGGAGAGCCAAACATGCAACTAGCCAGTTTAAAGCTGAATCCTCGTGCTGACGCTCGTATACGAGCGGGTCATATGTGGATTTATAGTAATGAAATCGATACTAAAAGTACCCCGTTGAAAGGGTTTGATGCCGGCGAACAGGCTGTTGTGTATGCGGCCGATGGGCGGAGTTTAGGGGTTGCTATCGTGAGTCCGAACTCGTTGATTTGTGCCCGGATTATTTCCCGATCAGACAAGCAGACACTAAACCGTAAATTACTGAAACGTCGCCTGGAAAGCGCCTTGGCGCTTCGGGAACAACACTATGACGACCACAGCTATCGTTTGTGTTTTGGTGACAGTGATGGTCTGCCTGGTTTAGTCGTGGATCGATTTGCCGATACCGTGGTAATTCAGATTTCGAACCCGGCGATGGAAGGGCTGAAGCAAGAGATTATCGAGATTCTGGATCACTTATTAGACCCTCAGACCATCGTTTTGAAGAACGACGGTAAAATGCGGGCTGTGGAAGGTCTGGATGAATATGTGGATGTTGTTAAAGGTGAACTAGAAGACGGCTTCGCTCCGTTTGTCGAAAATGGCGTGACTTTCTATGCACCGGTATTAGCAGGTCAGAAAACCGGTTGGTTCTTTGATCACAGGGACAGTCGAGCTAGATTGGCTTCCTATGTGGAAGGTAAGCGTGTCTTGGACGTCTTTAGTTATATTGGTGGTTGGGGAATTCAGGCCGCAGCCTTTGGCGCATCGGATGTTGTGTGTCTCGATAGTTCTGAGTTTGCCTTGGATTGTGTCGCTCGAAATGCCATTGCCAATGGCGTTGAAGATCGTGTGTCCACCATTCAGGCAGATGCGTTTGTCGGCTTGAAGGCACTAGCCGATCAAAAAGAAAAGTTTGATGTGGTTGTGCTTGATCCTCCAGCGTTGATTGCCCGCCGAAAAGATATCAAAGTCGGTGAAAAGGCTTACCAAAAGTTGAATCAATTGGCGCTTCGTTTGGTTGAAATGGACGGTACTCTGGTCACTGCGTCTTGTTCGATGCATTTGAATCGCGACAGTTTGGTTAAAATTGTTCAAAACAGCGCACGTCAGGTGGACCGAAATGTTCAGATTGTGGAGCAGGGGCATCAAGCGTTGGATCACCCAATTCATCCGGCCATCACTGAGACCGAATACATTAAGTGCTTGTTCGTGCGTTCTTTGAAAAGCTGGTAAACATAAGTCCTTATCTCGGCCTGTAGCGTCTTACTCTTCAGGCGGAGAAAAGCTCAGCTCATTAGAAATTTCCAGCAGTTGATTGCATCGATTGCTGGTCAGTTCCAATAAAAGACTGTTACTTGGGTCAGCTTGGTATTGCTGATGCAAATCCAGCAGCGAGTTCAACACCGCATCAAACTCATCTTTCTCGGTTTGTGGATAGAGTTCCCAAACGGGTTTGACGGATTCGTGCAGTTGCTTAATGCTCACAATCCCGGAATCCAATAGTGCACGCTCTTCCCTTGCAAAGTGGGCGCGGCCGAGGATTAACGGTTTTTCCTGAATGCTGTTCAGGGCATCCAGTAATAGGGTTGTCTGTTTTTGATAGGTCTTCGTCAACGTCAATTTAAGATTGTTGCCCGTAAGTGAGGCAAATCGCTTCGCATCGTCTCCGTTTGTTGGGTGCCAGCGTTTGTGTAGTGATGATAAATCCTCAACCAGCTGATTCGCTTGTACCAGCAAGAGTGCTCGTCTTCGGTTGTTTGGCAGTTGTTCAATGAGTATGCCTTCCTGAGCTTCTTCATCTGATAGCGTTGTCATTGGTACCAGTTTTTTATAATGATCCGGACTGTAGTGATCAAACAGCAAAAACTCGATCGCCGACAATCCAAAAATCACTTGTTCATCGTTATCCAGAGTATGAAGTAAGGATAAGGATTCATGCTCAATTGGCAGCATAATGTCATGGACCAGTCCGCTGAACGGATAGTCAGGGATTTGATCTAAATAGCCAGGCAGAATAGGTAGTTTTTCCAGACGGTTCATCAATGGCGCACCACTGGATGTTAAAGCCGTCATATTGATGTAGGGCAGGGAGATCACCCATTGATTAAGTAACGCTAAGTAGGCTGTTTGTGCTTTCTTTAGGTTGGCATCAGTGGGGGTGTGCAGCAGCTCTGAGGTTGCAATGTGGAGTTGGTGTCCTAAATGAAGCAGTTCTGTTGTTTGACGGAAACTGTCTTCGGCAATCTCATTGAGCGCTTCTTGTTGAGGGGAACTCTCTTCTTGTTCTGCAGGTGTTGGTTCAGTGCTCTGTGTATCAGTGGACTGAGTTGCTGATTTTTCAGAGCAACCACTCAGAATAATGCCTGATAAAAATGCTAGAAGTAAAAAGAGAGTTCTCATTGTTATTATTTATCTCTAAGGCTGATGCTCGGCCAGCCACGTTGTTCCGCTGCTTTTAATAAATGATGATCACCGTCGACAATCACGGGATTATCCACTAATTCTAGTAGAGGGAGGTCGTTATGAGAATCACTGTAGAAGAAGCTGTCTTCGAGTGAATACTCATTCTCCTGCAACCACTCTTTAAGTCGTATGACTTTACCATGTTGGAAACTTGGTGTGCCAGTGACTTTGCCTGTGTATTGATTATCAATCAATTCAGGTGTAGGTGCGATGATGTCATCAACATTCAACAGATCTTTTGCAGGTTCGGTCACAAACAGGTTTGTAGCGGTAATTATCAGTAAATAGTCACCCTTGTCACGATGGCTCTTCAGTAATTCTGCTGCTTTTGGCTGCATCATCTTAGTGAAAACCTGATCATAGAAGCGCTCGCGCCACTGAGTGATTTCGTCGAAACTGTATTGGGTAAGTACGGACAGGCTGAACTCCAGGTATTCGTGAATATCCAGTGTGCCGTCTACATATTGGCGGTAGAAGTCGTCATTTTTGGAGCGATACAGCTCGCCGTCGACCAAATTGTGTTCTACAAGAAACTCTCCCCAGGCGTGATCACTGTCACCATGAATAAGAGTGTTATCCAAATCAAATATTGCTAAAGCCACAGTTACTCCCAAACAGATTGCAAAGGTTTTTCGGATAGATATGTTTGCCTACGATTCTTGAGGAATGCGTCTTGAGTCGACTGATTAAAGTACGGCCAGGAGAGAATTTCTCAAAGTGTAGGTATTTTGCATTAAACACCAAGCCTGCTGCAAATTCGTGACACGTCATTTATTGGTTATTTCTTCTTCTGAATGGTTCCCTTCGGCCGTTCTTTTATCATTTATTCCGCCTGAAAATCGGTCACAACTTCCCGAATTCAGGTTGTGGCTAGTTTGTAGATACGGTATTTTAGGGGAATTGTGGGTTCATCTGTCTGTCTATTCGGTCCAAATCCAATCAGCCAGCAGTTGAATATATTGAGCTAGACTTTAAATGGGTTAATTTTGTGATTGATTCGGACGGTTTCCGGCCAAATGTAGGGATCATTCTGTCGAATGATCATGGCCAGGTACTCTGGGCCAGGCGAATTGGTCAGGATGCTTGGCAGTTTCCGCAGGGTGGAATCAAGCATGATGAAACAATTGAAGAAGCTCTATACCGAGAGCTTCAAGAAGAAGTCGGGCTAAGAGAACACGATGTTGAGGTGCTGGCATGCACGCGGGGTTGGTTACGTTATCGTTTACCCAAACGTATGGTACGGTATAACAGTCAGCCGGTATGCATTGGACAAAAACAAAAGTGGTTTTTGTTACGAATGATCAGTGATGATGGATCCGTTAATCTGGGCCATTCCGGTGATCCTGAATTTGATGGATGGCAGTGGGTAAGTTACTGGTATCCGTTAGATCAAGTGGTTGCGTTTAAACGAGAGGTGTATCGCAAAGCGTTAAAAGAGTTGGCGCCCAAGATTCGTTTGGCTCCCTAGCAAAACTCTTTGATTCAGCTTTACTTAATTGCCTATCTATTTTTTGAGATTAGGAACGAATGCTTAAAACCCTTAGAGGCATTGTACAGGAAGTTAATAGTGCAGGGGATTTACAAACCGCCCTGGACATTATTGTGCGCCGTGTACGTGAAGCCATGAGTACTCAAGTATGCTCCGTGTATTTGTGGGAGCCAGACACGCATGAGTATGTGTTAATGGCGACTGAGGGCTTAAAAAAATCTTCCATCGGCCGTGTTCGATTGAGTTCCGCGCAAGGGCTGGTCGGCTTAGTTGGTGTTCGTGAAGAACCGATTAACCTGGACGATGCGCCTGAGCATCCAAATTATCAATATTTCCCTGAAACGGGTGAAGAGCAATTTCACTCTTTCCTTGGCGTTCCTATCATCCACCATCGTCGAGTGCTCGGCGTTTTGGTCGTTCAGCAGAGAGAGCGTCGTCGCTTCGATGAAGGTGAAGAAGCCTTTCTGGTGACTATGTCTGCTCAGTTAGCGGGCGTGATTGTTCACGCCGAAGCAACGGGTAAAATTACCGAATTTAATAAGCGCGACAGCAAGTCCAAACTTAAAAAAGACCAGCAATTCAAAGGTGTCTCTGGTGCACCCGGAATTGCGATCGGTCATGCGGTGGTGATGATCCGTTCGGCGGATTTAGATCAGGTACCGAGTAAACCTGCGAATAATATAGAGGCGGAACAAACGCTGTTCCGCGAAGCACTGGAAGCGGTGCGACGAGACATTCGGATGGCTGGCGATAAACTGGCCGATCAGTTGCGACCGGAAGAGCAAGCCTTGTTCGACGTGTACCTGAACATGCTGGATGATGAGGCGTTGGGAGCCGAGGTACGATCACTGATCGCTGGTGGAGAATGGGCTCAGGGTGCTCTGTCCCAAGTGATTCGTCAATACGAACAGCATTTCAGTGTGATGGATGATCCGTATTTGCGTGAGCGTGCCACTGATATTCGTGATATGGGTATCCGCTTGCTAGAATACATGCAGTCTGCGAAGACGGCACCGATTGAATATCCGGATGATGCGATTCTTGTAGGTGAAGAAATCACCCCCACCATGTTGGCAGAGGTGCCGAAAGGTAAGTTGCAAGGCATTGTGTCGGTGGAAGGTTCCAGTAACTCGCATGTGGCAATTTTGGCACGGGCGATGGGTATCCCGACCATTATGGGGGTTCAGGGGTTACCTTATTCTCGTCTGGACGGGAAACAGATCATCATCGATGGTTATCGCGGTAAAGTCTTTACCTTGTTTTCTGATCAGCTGTTGGAAAACTTCCGGGAAATTGTGGAAGAAGAAAAAGAGCTGGTCCGTGAACTGGATACGCTTAAAAACCTTCCGTGTGAAACCAAAGACAATCATCGCATCAAGCTTTGGGTGAATACCGGGTTGATGGCGGATGTGTTCCGATCTCTCGATCGTGGGGCTGAAGGTGTGGGACTCTACCGCACCGAAGTACCTTTTATGATTAAGGATCGCTTCCCCACTGAAAAAGAACAAATGCAAACTTATCGGGAGCAATTGAAGGCATTTGCTCCCAGTCCTGTGACCATGCGTACCTTGGACATAGGTGGTGATAAAGAGCTGAGTTACTTCCCTATCAAGGAAGATAACCCGTTCCTGGGCTGGCGCGGCATTCGAATCACCCTTGATCATCCTGAAATCTTTTTGGTTCAGGTGCGGGCGATGATGAAAGCCTCTGAAGGGCTGAACAATTTACGAATCATGCTGCCCATGATTACCGGGACAGGTGAAGTCGAAGAAGCCATGCGGCTGATTCACCGAGCGTATTATGAAGTTTGTGAAGAAGGCTTCCATGTAGTGATGCCGGAAGTTGGAGTGATGATTGAAGTTCCTGCAGCGGTTTATCAGACTCGGGAACTGGCGCAAATGGTTGATTTTATTTCGGTGGGCAGTAACGATTTGACGCAATACATTTTGGCGGTGGATCGTAACAACGCTCGTGTTGCCGATTTGTATCATTCATATCACCCTGCGGTGTTACAGGCATTGAAAAAAATTGCTGATGATGCCCACATGGAAAGCGTTCAGGTCAGTATTTGTGGTGAGTTAGCGGGTGACCCCATTGCGGCGCCGATTTTGTTAGCAATGGGTTATGACATCCTGAGTATGAACTCGGCTAGTTTACCCAAGGTAAAATACGTGGTGAGAAACATCAGTTACTCGTGGTCTCAGGAGTTGCTCGCACGGGTGATGATTGCTGACAGTCCTGAGGTGATCCACAGTACCATTGAATTGGCGCTGGAAGATGCTGGTGTGCTCTCCTTTATTCGTCCACAAGGTGGCCGTAAAACAAGTTAAAGACTGGCCTCGGAGCCAGTCTTTTTGTCAGTTGCTCTAGTTAAATCCTTCTAAAACGATCTTACCGATACTCTTAGATGTTTCGATCAGCTCATGGGCCTTGATCAGATTGTCTGCATTAATGCTTCCAAAATTTGATCGAACGGTAGATTGGATACGTTCTTCTTCCATCAGTTCTGCAACCTTGTTGAGTAGATGATGTTGCGCCACCATGTCTCCTGTTTGGTACATGGAACGGGTAAACATAAATTCCCAATGCAAAGACAGGCTCTTACTCTTTAGTGCTCTGATATCGAGAGATTGAGGGTCATCAATCAGTGCCAGTTTTCCCTGAGGTTTTAGAACCTTGATGATTTCATCCAGATGCTGCTCGGTATGCGTGAGGCTGGCCACAGAGGAGACCTCAGGAATACCTAACCCGGTCAATTGTTCACTCAGCGATTGTCGGTGGTCAATCACATGATGAGCGCCTAGCTGATGTAACCACTGCTTACTTTCGTCTCGTGACGCGGTGGCGATGATAGTTAACGACGTTAGCTGGCGTGCCAGTTGGATCAGAATGGAACCTACGCCACCGGCAGCACCTATGACTAATAGGGTGTCAGGTGCATTTTCGGTATGACTCGCTTTGTCTGGATGATTCGATGTGTCTACAGCAAGTCGGTCAAACAGCAATTCCCAGGCAGTAATGGCGGTTAAAGGCAATGCGGCTGCTTCAGTAAAGCTGGCATTGTTTGGCATACGTCCTACGATGCGTTCGTCAACCAGCTGATATTCTGCGTTACTTCCGGAACGGGTGAGATCGCCGGCGTACCAGACTCTGTCGCCCGGTTGAAAGAGGGTAACGTCTGGCCCGACTGCTTTAACAATGCCGCTGGCATCCCATCCCAGTACTTTCCAGTCGTTGGCATCGGCAGAGACGTTGGCGCGGATTTTTGTGTCCACGGGGTTAACTGAAATGGCTTTTACTTCCACCAGAAGATCCTGACCGGATACTTCTGGCATAGGTAGCTCTATGTCAGTAAGCGGGGCTGGGTGCTTGTCTGTATTCTTGCTTGAATTCGTGTCGTTGCTTGAATTCGTGTCGGATAAGGCATGTGCTTGTTGGTAGCCAATGGCGCGCATGGTGTGTGTCATCTTAATGTCTCAGTTTGTTTGCTGTAATGTTTGTTAAGTTTGTTTACTTAGTTGGCTGCTGATTGGTAATTTGGGTAGGTGGTGTAGCCTTCCTTCGAGCCGCCAAATAAGTGTTCGGGGGTGAACTCGCTTAAGGGCCATTGATGTTGAAGCCGGGCCGGAAAATCCGGGTTCGCGATGAAGGGTCGACCAAAGGCGATAATGTCGGCGTAGTTACGATGTAGTATGTCTCTGGCTTTCTCTGAGCCATAACCACCAGCCACTATAATGGCGCCGTTGAAGGTGCTGCGTAATTGCACTCGGAATTCCACTGGTACGGTGGGTGCGTCATCCCAGTCGGCTTCTGCAAGGTGTAGGTAGGCGATATCAAGTTTGTTGAGTTCTTGTGCGGCATGCAGAATAGTTGGAATGATGTCCGGGCAACTCATACCCCGAGCGGTAATGTAGGGCGCAAGACGTACACCAACGCGATCTGGCCCGATGGCCTCAGAGACGGCCTGACTGATTTCCAACAGAAAGCGCACTCGGTTCTCACGGCTTCCGCCAAATTTATCCTTGCGAATGTTTGAAGTGGTACGCAAGAACTGGTCAATCAGATAGCCGTTGGCTGCATGTATTTCGACACCATCAAAACCTGCTTCGATGGCATTGATGGCGGCTTGTCGATAATCGTTGATGATGGCGTGGATTTCAGCGGTGGCTAATGCACGAGGTGTGGGGCAGTCTACCATGCTCCCTTGACCGTGATGGTCGGCTACCCACACTTGGGCTTCTGGGTTGATGGCCGATGGCGCAACCGGCGATCCGCCTTGATGAAAACTGCTGTGAGACATGCGGCCAACATGCCACAGTTGGAGAAAGATTTTTCCGTGTTTTTGATGCACTGCGCGGGTTACTTTCTTCCAGCCTTCAATTTGCTCCTGGTTATGAATGCCGGGCGTGAAACTGTAACCCTGACCTTGTTCTGAAATTTGGGTGGCCTCACTGATGATGAGCCCGGCACTGGCACGTTGGGCATAGTATTCGGCCATCATCTCATTCGGAATGTTGCCCGGCTGATCGGTCCGGCAGCGGGTCATTGGGGCCATGGCAACTCGGTTGGTGAGGTTATATTGGCCGACTCGAATAGAGCTAAATAAGGTCATAAGTGGTCTCTCGCAGTCAAAGGATTAGGTTGTTAAACAGGTGTGGCGTGTTCACTCTGTAATAATGAAATCAGTGTAATAACAGGATTAATTTTGAAAAATGACTTAGTATTTGAATTAATTTCAAAAAAATATTGAAAATGAGTTCGATACAAGAATTACGTATATTTGTGGAAACGGCACGGCAAGGAGGATTGTCGGCGGCCGCTCGTCATCTGGATTTGTCGCCAGCGGTGACCAGTGCAGCAGTAAAACGATTGGAGTCCGAACTGGGAGCTCCGTTATTTATCCGCTCGACACGGCATCTGCGGTTGACCCATCAGGGTGAGGTGTTTTTGGATCACTGCCAAAAGGCGCTGCAGTTGATTGATGATGGCTATCAGTCGGTACGTGCCGGCGAGACCGTTATTCAGGATGTCCTGCAAGTGTCTATGCCATCGGATATTGGCCGACGGCATTTGCTGTCCTGGTTGGATGAATTTCAACAAATGCACCCGAAGGTTGAGTTACGAGTGCAGCTATCAGATCGCTTGGTGAACATCTATCAACAGCCTATTGATATCGCATTTCGCTATGGCCCGCCGCCGGACAGCCGATTAATTGCCTTGCCTTTGCTGGCAGAGAATCGACGGGTGCTCTGTGCCTCACCTGAGTACCTGAACCAACAAGGTCTGCCTGAATCACCCGAATCGCTAAAAGACCACAACTGTTTGTGCTTCATGCTCGGCGATGAGGTGCATAATCGTTGGCACTTTTCGTTGGCCGGGCAACCTATCACGGTAAAGGTCCGGGGTAATCGAGTGGCTGATGATGGCGACGCCGTGCGGCGTTGGGCTCTTTCCGGTCAGGGCGTTGCTTATAAATCCCGACTAGATGTGGTGGAAGATTTAAGAGCCGGACGTTTGATCGAGCTATGTCCTGAATGGCAAACAGAAGCGGCGCCCTTTCATTTGATGTGTGGCGATCGTCGTTTGCTGACGCCTGCAGTTCAGGCATTGAAAGCGTTTGTGGCAGAGAAATGCGTGGCTCTGTACCACTAGAAATGAGGTGACCGGGAGTTAGCTTGCCTTGATCTGGTTTATAGCATTGAGATAGTCGCGCTGTGATCTGCTTTGGTATCTCGATGATAGATGTCATCCCTGAATTGAATCATTCCATGATCGTCCACCCAGGCTGTCCAATACATCAAATAGACCGGGGTTTCCTGTTTTAATCCTAAATACATGGTGCGTTTATTTCGGTGTGCCCGCGCAATACGCTTCATATCCCAACCGGGGTTATCCTTGAGCAACTCGGCGGTCAATTCACGAGGCTTGGACACCCGTACACAGCCGGAACTCAACGCCCTCATCGAACGTTCAAACAATTTCGGTTGTGATGTGTCGTGCAGATAAATGGCGAAATCGTTATTGAGCGGGAATTTCACTTCACCCAAAGCGTTACCTCGGCCGGGCTTTTGTTCTAAGCGGTAGGGGAAGTGCTCAAGATCAATGTGTTTCCAGTCAATGCTTTTGGGGTCTATGACTTTACGTTCCGGCCCCGTGCCGCGCACAATTTCAATGCCACGTTTGGCTAAATACTTAGGGTTTTTCTTAGCTCTCGGCAGGACACTGGTTCGAGCAATGCGTGGTGGAATGGTCCAGGTGGGATTGAGCACTAAAGTGCGCATGTTCTGCACGAGAATGGGGGTACGGCGACTGGCTCGTCCAACAATGATATCCATCTCTAACGTGGTTTTCCCGTCATCCACCACTTGCAGGGTGTAATCGGCAATGTTTGCCATGATGTAACGAGCGCCCAGAGTCTCAGGAAGATAGCGCCAGCGTTTCATATTAACGGCGATTTGATGAATACGTTGATCCGGGGTGATGTTGAGTTGGGCTCGAGTGTTTTCATCGAGAATGCCGTTGGGATGAAGGCCATGTCGGCGTTGGAATTGTTTTAACGCTTCAACCAGATTGGCGTCGAAATAGTCCTGATGTGGTTGAAGTTCATTCCCGGGAAAATTAAGCGGGGTATTGAAGTCCCGTGCCGCCAGTTCGAGAAAGTTATGCGCAGGAATCATTTGGAAACTGTGATTGAACAAGTCTCCTAACAACGCCAGTCGTGTTCTGAGTTGAATTACTTCTGGGTGATGATCCCCCATTTTTAATTCGCTTTCCTCGCTGAAAGGGGTCCAGGAATACTCCGATTGCGCCAGCTTCAGGTAATAATCGAGGGCATCTCTGAGTTTTAAATACCCTGAGTGCTGAGGCGTCAGTACTTGCTCAATTAAACTTTGCAGTTGGTCGCGTGGCAATTCACCGTCCAGAAGACTGATGGCTTCAGGCGGTGCGGGGGAGGCATAATCTAGGTATTCCTGATGGGATGCGGCGGTTTTTATAATCGCGGGATGATCCGGTTCATTCTGGTTTGGAATGAGTGCGCCAGACAGGGCATCGTTGGCGTAACTTAGAAATGCATCGGTTAATAAGACATCAAGGTGAGTGACTTCCTTCGGGTGGGTTTGCATGCTTTGCAGACGATAGAGGATGTGATCCACATGGTAGGGGTAATTCTCTGGTTGATCGACGGCGTTTTCTTTGAGTGCTTGAACCAGAGATTGACCGGCGGGGGTCAGATCAAAATTATCAAACCACAGCGTTTGATTTTTCATACGATGGTAAATCTGTGTTATCTGCTGCGGGTGTTCTAGCTGGCTTTCCTGAAAGTGATGCTGGGGGCGAGTCAGTAACTGAGTAATGTATTTTTCGGCCACAGGGATAGGCAAGATCGGTTTGATCTCGGATGCGGCAGACAAGGCAAAGGCCAGTGCGGAGGTACACAGTACCAATACACAAGAGATTGTAATGCCCGGATATAATTCGAATTTCTTTCGTTCAGCCATAGTTTAATTATGGACAGACCACAGAATATGTGTCCGAGTTTTCGGTTACAGTTTGAATCAGTTATCGCCTGTTTTGTGAAGACGTTTAAGTCTGGTCAGGAATCGGATCACATTCTAAAAGCGAATTTTCAGAAAGCAAACCGGCGTTGCTGATAGGTTCCGCTTTCCTATAGCAAATAAGGCTTTTGTATGGAATGTTGTGCTGGCACTTTCTGGAAATGTTTGGCTTTCCAGGAAAATTCCTGCTGTGATGCCATTTCTCCGGTAGCAAACCAGTTACTCTCTCTGAAATAACACTTCGATTTTTGATCCTGCCAAAACACGCTGGTGCATCGGGTACCGTAGGTCGGACTGACAATAAAGGCCGATGACAGTATGTGCTCCATCTCTTTCGGAATGCCGGTGTCCGGTAGTAATTCATGGGCGTAAGGCGTTCTGTCGGACAAGGTGTTGGTCAATGTATCCGGATTAATCTGATCTTCAATAATGGCGTGCTGTAAGTGCGATTTTACCGCCTGGACTTTCGGCCAGGGAGTATCAAGAAACGCATTACTGAGTCCATACAGTCCAGGGGGAAGTGATAAGAAGCCTCGGTTCAGGCTGTTGCAGTAAAACAGCTTTCCCGATTCATAGATCAGCAGATTGAACGGATTAAAGAGATGACAACGATCACTCAGCTGTTTGAGGTACTGCTCGGCCGGGATGTTTTGGACTATGTAGTCGCTGACGATTTTGCCTCGTGACAAGGCTTGCTCTGCCTGAGGCGCCCGCCCCATACGCACATTGGTCAGACAGATCAAACGGCCGTGATGATCCGACGCCATCCAGCTGCCGCCAGCACTGAGATCCTTGCCTGCCACGACACTCGGCGCATCCGGCCACCAGTGTGCAGGGTGAGCTTGGCGATGGTGGTATTCATCACGATTAGCCACTGCAACTAAAGGGTATTCTGGATGTACTTTATAGGCTAAGGCCACTAGGCACATGACGGCTTTCCCGGTTTGGATCGTTAATTATCGTTCTATCTTAGAAAAATCGATGCAATAATAGCCAGCTTTTTATTGTAACCAAAAGGACATATTGATGGTTGTCTTGGTCTATTTAGCGGTGGGTGCTGTCGCTGGATTGTTGGCGGGGTTGTTTGGTATCGGCGGTGGCATGATCATTGTGCCGGCGTTGGTTTTGGCGTTTGAAGCGCAGCAGGTGAACCCGGAGGTGTTGACTCACCTGGCGGTGGGCACATCGTTAGCCACTATTGTCTTTACTTCGATCAGTTCGATACGAACCCATAACCAGAAAGGCGGAGTGGATTGGTCTGCCTTCAAGAAAATCTCGGTGGGTATTGTGATTGGTTCTGCGTTGGGGGTGGCAACCGCCGACCAACTCAGTGGCGAACATTTGCAAAAAATCATTGGAACCTTCGCGTTATGTGCGGCGGCCCAAATGGCCTTTCAATTAAGCCCTAAACCGACGCGTCAATTGCCGGGTTCGGTGGGTCTTGGTCTGGTCGGTAGCTTTATCGGCTGGGCATCTGCGATTTTTGGTATTGGTGGCGGTACTCTATCTGTGCCGTTTCTCACCTGGTGTAATGTCAAAGTGCAGCGAGCGATTGGTACGGCTGCGGCGATAGGATTCCCTATTTCCGTGATCGCTGCGATAACCAATGTGTTGGTAGGCTGGGACAAACAGGGACTCCCTGAGTGGAGTACCGGCTATGTCTATTGGCCGGCTTTCCTTGGTATTGTTATTACCAGTGTGTTCTTTGCCCGTCAGGGCGCTAAGCTGGCGCATCGATTACCACCCTTGGTATTGAAACGTATTTTTGCGTGCTTATTGGTCGTTGTGGGTACACGTTTCTTACTTGCGTAACGAACTTACTGTACTCTCTGGGTCTAACTAAAGGTTATTGCTAGGCCCATCCAGTTTTCAACCGTGTATTTACTGACAATTTATTTTCTAACAAATTAACTAAAACGCAGGGACGTTATGATTGCTTACCCTTCCATCGATCCGGTGGCCATTGAGCTAGGGCCGTTAAAAGTACATTGGTATGGTTTAATGTATTTGGTGGGCTTTGCCGCCGCCTATTTTCTGTTAAACCACCGCGCCAAAAAGAATGGACAGTACACTCAGGAGCAGATCTCCGATTTGGTGTTCTGGGGTGCCCTGGGTGTGATTTTGGGGGGGCGTATCGGATACGTACTCTTCTATAACTTCAGTCATTTCCTGGAAGATCCGTTATCGTTATTTGCTATTTGGGAAGGCGGTATGTCTTTCCACGGTGGTCTATTGGGGGTGATGATTTCACTGACCCTTTACGGTCGTAAGATCAATAAGACCTTCTTTGAACTGATGGATTTTATTGTGCCGGTAGTGCCCATCGGTTTGGGCGCGGGACGCATCGGTAACTTCATCGGTGGTGAGCTTTGGGGCCGGGCAACGGATGTCCCTTGGGCGATGGTGTTTCCAAGAGCGGATGAATTACCTCGCCATCCTTCACAGCTCTATCAATTTGCTTTGGAAGGCGTCGCGCTGTTTCTGATTGTGTGGTTCTTCTCCAGCAAAGAGCGTCCACGTATGGTGGTGTCCGGGTTGTTCCTTGCGTGTTATGGCGTCTTCCGATTTATCGTTGAATTTGTTCGTCAGCCAGATGTACAGCTTGGCTTCTTGTATGGTGATTGGTTAACCATGGGGCAAGTACTGTCGACACCGATGATTTTGATCGGATTGGCATTCATGGTTTATGGCTACAAAAAGAACAGTGCATCCGCAGCCTGATTCACCAACAGCCGATGTACAGAGGTAGGGTTTAATCCCTGCCTCATGCTACAATTTCCGGCTTCCATTCTTTGCGTTTAATTAAAAAATTAAGGCGATTTCCGATGAAACAATATCTCGACTTGTGCTCTCGAATTGTCGAGGAAGGCGTTTGGGTAGACAACGCCAGAACCGGTAAGCGTTGCTTAACGGTAATCAATGCTGATTTAACCTACAACGTTGGTGCGAATGAGTTTCCACTGGTGACAACCCGAAAGAGTTATTGGAAATCGGCCATTGCTGAAATTATCGGATATTTGCGTGGCTACGATAACGCCGAAGACTTCCGTAAGTTGGGCACAAAAACCTGGGATGCCAACGCCAATGACAACGACGCCTGGTTAGCCAATCCATATCGTAAGGGCACGGACGACATGGGGTTGGTTTACGGTGCGATTGGTCGTAACTTTCCAAAACCGGACGGTGGCAGTGTCGACTTGCTGCGTAAGATTATCGATGACCTGAAAGCAGGGCAGGATGATCGTGGTGAGATCCTGACTTTCTATCACCCTGGTGCGTTCCACATGGGGTGCCTGCGCCCATGCATGTACAGCCATCACTTCTCGTTGTTGGGTGATACGCTTTACCTTAACAGTACTCAGCGTTCGTGCGATGTGCCGTTAGGGCTGAATTTTAATATGGTTCAGGTTTACGTGTTATTGGCGCTGGTAGCTCAGATTACCGGGCACAAGCCGGGCATGGCCTATCACAAGATTGTGAACGCGCATATCTATGAAGATCAGCTGGACTTGATGCGCGATGTTCAATTGAAGCGTGAGCCGTTTGCGCCGCCTCAGTTGTCGATCAATCCCGACATTAAGTCATTGGAAGACATCGAGACCTGGGTGACGATGGATGACTTCGAAGTCACCGGCTACCAGTGTCACGAGCCGATCCAATATCCATTCAGTGTATAAGTGGGTGAGTATGTAAATGTGTAAGCGCGTTTATTGGCTGCACGATATCACCACACCGTATCTAATGTTCAGGCAGGCTCGGTTACGAGCTTGCCATCTCTGAGAAGGATTCCTAATGAAACTGTCAATGATAGTGGCGATGGCTGAGAACCGAGTTATCGGTCGGGACAATAAGCTGCCGTGGTATTTACCGGAAGATCTTAAATACTTCAAAAAGGTCACCATGGGTAAGCCGATTATTATGGGTCGCAAAACCTATGAGTCGATTGGCAGGCCTTTGCCGGGTCGTCCCAACATTGTGTTGAGCCGAAGTGGTTTTGAGGCACCGGAAGGGGTGCATGTGGTTTCGACCATTGATGCGGCCAAAGAACTTGCTGAGAGTCTGGCGTTAATTAATGGTTATGAAGAAGCGATGATCATTGGCGGTGCTCAAATCTACGCAATGGCCTTTGATCAGTGCGATCGTTTCTATCTGACTCAAGTGCATGCGGACGTTGAAGGTGATGCCTATTTCCCTGAATTTGATCAATCTGCGTGGCAGGAAATTGGTCGTGAAGAGTTCAAAGCTGAAGGTCCGAATCCCTACGATTACAGCTTCATTGTGTTAGAAAGAGCGGCGTAATTTCTGTCTTTTTGAGGGAGAGAATGGTTCTCTCCCTTTGTCGGTTTTACATCCTGTTGCAATTCTTTTTGGGGTAGAGCACCTACCTCTGGTCTATCCTGAAACTGATCGTTAAGTGTTTATTCCAACAAGAATTAGCCCTTTAGGTCTCCGAACAATCATTCGATGGAATCCTCTCTGAGGATCAAGGAAGACGCAGTAGCTCATAAGCAGGAGATGCCCAATGACTCAGTATCAGCCTTTAAAGTTAGTCTCATTAAATTCCAACGTTCCTTCCACTTCATCCAGAATAAAACTGCCCAACATTAAATGGTCGCTTTCCAGCCCGGCATCGGCGTTAGTGGATGCTTTTATGGATCAGAAGACGGTGACGATTCATGCCGACGATGGTTTACAGAACACCTTGCATGTCATGCATGCCATGAAAGTGCCGGTGTGTTTGGTTGAAAATGGTCGTAATGAAGTGATTGGCATTGTGACGAAACGTGATGTTATGGGGCAGCGAGCGGTGGCCTATGCGACAAAATCGGGAACGCCGATTGCCGAATTATCCGTTCGGGATGTAATGATTCCCAGATCGTCGTTGTTCTGTATTTCCAAGGACGAAGCTCGTTCGGCGGACATTGGCGATGTCGTGGAAACGTTGAAGCGGATAGGCGATAGCTATATTTTAATCACCGATGATCAAGTGAGCAGTTCGGTGATTCACTGTGTTATTCCTACGTCTGAAATCAATCAGCTACTGAATACGCACCTGCTGCTGGGATTCAGAGCCATCAATATGATGGACATGCATTTCGCGCTGTCGGGCGCACCGTGTGATTTTTAAGGGCTGAATCTTAATTATTGAAACTATAAAGGGGTCATGCATTTCACATTAGCCCCTTTATTTGTTTGACGCATGCGATCTGAATTTACAACATGCATCGATGTAGAGTGAGCTACATGCTCAGCATACGCTTAATCGCCCGAATTTTTTCTCGGGCAGAATCAATCCATTGTTCGCTCATATCTGCGGAAAAATTCAATTTTTCCAAGTGTCGGAATGCTGAAATCTCACTGGGCGGCGGACATTCGGAGAGGCGTTTTTTGCCCTTCATGTAATGGTATCGGGCGATCGTAATCAGATCCGTGGTATCCAGTGATTCGGTGGATTCGAAGTTCCAATTCCGACGGGCCTTAATGACATCTCCAAAGCTCTGTCCCAGTCCCCACAGCTTAACCAAGGCCAGTCCTGCTTTGGTGGCGTTTTCTTCCACCAGATGTTCGACGTCTTCTTCCTCGAGATCGGGAAAATGTTGGAGGTGATTGATTAATGGCAATACCCCAATGTTTTGCAACATCGCGGCAACCATTACATGGTCACTGTCAAAGTTGGGAATGTAATCTGCCAGTACGGTCACAATCGCCGCCAGTTCGGTGGCTTCATTCCATTGCTGAATGAGTACCTTTTTCCACGGCCCTTCTGTGTTCACAAACATAGTCCGCATGGTATAGGTTAAGGCCATGTTTAACACTGAATTAATACCGATCAAACCAATGGCTTCAGGCAGCCCTTTTACCGCATTTTTTGTACGGTAAAGCGGGCTGTTTGCTACTTTTAAAAAGTGAGCGGTTAGCCCAGGGTCGAGCATGATGACTTTGGCAACAGAATGAGCGGTGGATGACTTTTTCTTAACCTCTTCCTGAATGGTCATCGCGACCTCAGGCAGGCTCGGTAAGATAAGCTCTCCGGCTTCTAAATCTTTTCGTAGCGATGCTGATATTTGTTTTTTTAATTCAGTCATATAAGTCACATTATTAAGGCTACTTCTGAATATAGCTTATTATCATAGTCAGATTGTTACAAATGTCAGTCAGATTGACCATATTTACGACCAGTGACCAAAAGCTGGGAGTGTGCGGGGTGGTCTGTTATGCTATGCCGCTAAACGTAATCCCCCTGGTTTCAGACGATGTGAGATGATGTTTCCCGTCATGTTAGCCAGGGCAGAGCCTATAAGATTAATGATGAGGAAGATCCATGCCTGAGTATCGCTCCAAAACATCCACTCATGGTAGAAACATGGCGGGTGCTCGTGCCTTGTGGCGTGCCACTGGTATGAAAGACGATGACTTTCATAAACCTATTATTGCGGTTGCCAACTCTTTTACTCAATTTGTACCTGGACATGTGCACCTGAAAGACATGGGCCAGTTAGTGGCGCGTGAAATTGAGAAAGCGGGTGGTGTGGCGAAAGAATTCAACACCATTGCTGTTGATGACGGTATTGCGATGGGGCATGACGGTATGCTGTACAGCTTGCCAAGCCGTGAAATCATTGCTGATTCGGTTGAGTACATGGTGAATGCGCACTGTGCGGATGCTCTGGTATGTATTTCTAACTGTGACAAGATCACACCGGGAATGTTGATGGCCGCGTTGCGCCTGAATATTCCTGTGGTGTTTGTATCGGGTGGCCCGATGGAAGCCGGAAAAACCAAGTTGTCAGAGCACAAGCTGGACTTGGTTGATGCGATGGTGATTGCGGCAGACGATAAGGCAAGTGATGAGAAGGTGGCGGAATATGAGCGCAGCGCCTGTCCTACTTGTGGTTCTTGCTCTGGTATGTTCACAGCGAACTCGATGAACTGTCTGACTGAGGCCATTGGTTTGTCTCTGCCAGGTAACGGTACAACTCTGGCAACTCACTCAGATCGTGAGCAGTTGTTCCTGGAAGCGGCTCGTTTGGTCGTTGAGAACGCAAAACGTTATTACGATGAGAACGATGAGTCTGTGTTACCTCGGTCTATTGCGAGCTTCAAGGCGTTTGAAAATGCGATGACATTGGACATCGTGATGGGTGGTTCAACCAATACCATTCTGCATTTGTTGGCGGCAGCTCAGGAAGCGGAAGTGGATTTCACGATGAAAGACATTGATCGTCTTTCTCGCGTTGTACCTCAGTTGTGTAAAGTCGCGCCGAACACCCCAAAATATCACATTGAAGACGTTCACCGTGCTGGTGGCATCATGGGTATTCTTGGTGAGATTGATCGCGCTGGTTTATTGCATAACGACCTTCCTACCGTTCATAGCAAGACCATGAAAGACGCGTTGGATAAGTGGGACATCATGCGTAATCCGTCTGAAGAGGTGATTAAGTTCTTCAAGGCTGGGCCTGCTGGTATCCCAACACAAACGGCCTTCAGTCAAAGTACGCGTTGGCCAACTCTTGACGGTGATCGCTCAGAAGGTTGTATCCGTGATCTTGAACACGCGTTTTCGAAAGAAGGCGGTTTGGCTGTCTTGTACGGAAACATTGCCCAAGATGGCTGTGTGGTGAAAACTGCGGGTGTTGATGACTCTATTTTGGTTTTCCACGGTAAGGCTAAAATCTTCGAATCTCAGGATACGGCAGTAAGCGGCATTCTGAATGACGAAGTGAAAGAAGGCGATGTAGTGATTATCCGTTACGAAGGGCCGAAAGGTGGTCCGGGTATGCAGGAAATGCTGTATCCAACGTCGTATCTTAAGTCGAAAGGTTTGGGTAAAGCCTGTGCGTTGCTGACCGATGGTCGTTTCTCTGGTGGTACTTCTGGCTTGTCTATTGGTCACTGTTCTCCGGAAGCGGCGGCAGGTGGTGCAATTGGTTTGCTGAAAGACGGTGATCCGATCGTGATCGATATTCCAAATCGCGGTATCAACGTGGAGCTTAGCGATGAGGAGTTAGCGGCTCGTCGTGCAGAGCAAGATAAGAAAGGTTGGAAACCGGCAGAGGATCGTCCTCGTCGTGTAACAACTGCGTTGAAAGCCTATGCTAAGTTTGCAACCAGTGCCGATAAAGGTGCGGTTCGTGACAAGGCTATGCTAGACGACTAATACTATCGTCGATAAAAAAGCCCTAACAGTGTTAGGGCTTTTTTGTGGGTATCGCAATTTACTAATTAGTCTGCACGTAATTGTTCAAAGGCAGTAAGCACCTTCTTCATCGCGTCTTCCACTTCAACCGCCGTTTCTTTCACTGTATCCATTTTATCCATGGCGGCATCGAAAATGCCCATTAGGTAACTTTCCTGTTCTTCGGTCAGTCCCAAACTAAATAAGGCTTCTTCGAAGGAAAGGCGAATCTCTTGCACGATCTCGACGGTGTTGTTTTCGAGTACATGAACCAGCCCCATGACATGTTGAGTTCGCTCATAGGTAGATTCAAAAATAGTTTCAATTAATTGTTTTCGTTGTTGTTTAATTGCCTGCTCGGCACCGATGGTTTTCGCAACGCCATTCGCAGCAGATAGCAGAACGGCTAGATTATCCTTGTAGCGGCCACATTTTTCTTCGTCTTCAATGGGCATGTTTTTGACCAGCATTGAAACGTATTTTTGATTGAAAAACATGCGCTTACCGTGACCGATAATCCCCCCTGCCTTTCGGGCTTCGGTGATCATCTTCGCTTCAATACTGCCATCGATACAACCGTTTCCTATATTCAATACAAAGTCATCGTATGCGAACTGGAAGCAGCAGATTAAACCGAAATTCTTCGTTACTTCGTTCAATTGTGACGCCAGGCTTTCAAAGGATTCGGAGTCACTGGCCGATTCCATGAACTTGATAATTAATCCCAACTCACTGGAGTTGGTCATGGCGATCATAGCCGCTTGTTGTGCAGCCTGGGCCAGTTCTTTGGCTTCTTGAATGCTTTTTTGGCTGTTAACCACTTTAGAGATTTTGGCGATCAGTTCATCATGATTAAACGGCTTATTGATGAAGTCATCCGCCCCGAGTTTGTACGCTTGCAGTTTTTCATCATTGTCTGTGGAAGACGTGATAAAGATAATCGGAATATCTTGGGTTTGATAATCGGATTTAAGTTTCTTACAGACTTCAAAGCCGTCCATCTCGGGCATAACCAAGTCCAGAAGAATCAATCCCGGTTTGTTCTCTGCAATTTTTTCGAAACATTCCTGGCCGGATGCTGCTAAATAAATCCGGTAGGTATCGCACAATAAGGCGTCTAACAGCAGACGGTTATCCGTCATATCATCAACAATTAAGATGGAACCCGGCATAATTCATCGTTACCTATGTTGTCTCGTCTCTATATCAAGCAATACAACGGACTCTTATAAATATTCTTCTAATTCAACCAAGAGCGCTTGCACCAACTGACTGAGTTCTTCGATTTCTGTTGCCGCGTTCGCAATGTCCTGAGCCTTGTACTTATGTTCAAGCTCTTCGGCTTTTTGCGATACCGGATCGGCACCGTAATTACCGACGGACGATTTAATACTGTGAGCCGCTCTGCGCATGGTTTCATGATCTGCACTGGTATACGCCGTTTTCAATTCAGACAAAATCCCTTCCAGTGAGGCTCTTGAGCTGGAGAGAATGATGGAAAATTTCTCTTCGCCGATGAGTTGCTTGAGATTGTCTACGACGCTGGGGTTGTGAAGTTTTGACATTGATAGATGGCCTTATCCAAGTTAAATCCATTGGACTTAGTGTAGACGAGACTTTGAAGCTTGGGTAATTGAAATCTATAAAAGAAAGCCACTAACCGATATAGATCAATCAGTTAGTGGCAAAATGAGCATTGGCAGTCCGTTGCCTGTCACACTCCTCGCTGAACCCTTTATTGTGTTGATTATGGGTTCTGAGTGTTCGTTATTATGTTGGTCGATAACTGGTCGGAATTTTTTAGTCGTCTGTTGAGCAGGAGATTATTGTTCTGACAGTAATTGGTGCAGCTCCAGCGCTGCACGTTGGTGAGTAACGGCCGTTGGGTGAATCTCATCAAAGAAAACAAACGTCTCGAAGTTACACTCAGGGTTGTAGCCTCCGCCGGTAATGGCATAGACACAGGCGTCGGTGTTATTGGTGTAGCCGTACTCCTGGTAGTTGTCGATGGCATCATCCAGGAAGTTGAATAGATCGTATTCGATGATGTCGATGCCGGTGGCGTCTTCGATATCAGAAACCGCAGCGGACAATCGACCGTTATAGACAGCGGTCAGGACACGAGTAAACTTTTCGAGTTTTTTCGCCACAATTCGATCACGTATATTGTCGGCGTTCGCCAATGCTTGAGCCGCTACCAGGTCGGTTTCAGGAATGGCGCCAATGTCCGGAGCGTTAACAACCACAATGTGTTGAGCACCAGCGGAGATTAAGGTGGACAGTTGAGTCTCCACCGAGCGAATCGCTTTCTTGAGCAATTTATTGGCATCGCGTCTGGCACCCAGATCTCCATCCACCAAGACACTGCGTGCGGCACGAATATCATTCCCGCCGATCATGACCACATATAAGGCATCTTGAGGAGCCTGGAAGCCGTGAATCTGCAGGAAGGCACCAACCTGTGTCGGAAGGTTAATGTCCGGGGTAGCCAGATTGCCATCTTCATCCGTAGTGATGGCCCCGGCAATGGCGTAATTGTTGCCGTAATTACCTAAGGTGACTTCCGGCGGCAGCAGGTGGTAGGAAGGCGATAACGTCAGTCCTAACTGAGCTGCAAGTACTTCGACGGCTACCGCACCGTTGGTGAAGCGCTCGGGAATGTTAGGGTCTTGTGTGACGGCGTGAAGATTACCGTTATCGGACAGGCTGTCTCCAAAAACATAGATCTGACTGTAATCTTGAGCCGAGGCAACTGCCGTAGCGGTGCCAAATGCCAGACCTGTGATTAATTTTCGTAGTGAGCGTGCTTTCATTGGGATGACTCCTTGTTGTTATTATTTTTGTTGTCCGATCTGATGTGTGGTTCTCGTCATTAGGAACCAGACACAGCTCGGATAAGGTTGTCTTTCAAATTGGGGTCGGGCTTTGAATGAAAATTGATTCTGAATTCAAATGAGGCACGACCTAGCTCTAGAACATACCGAAAGTGTCCGGTAAAAGTGGGTCAAAATAGGGGCAAAAAAGGTTAAATCATAAAAAAGCCCCGGCAACACTTGGTGTTAACGGGGCTTTAAAAAGAAAGGAAGACAGTTAAATGGATAGTTTTTGAACTTAAATAACGGTCGAACTTAAATAACTGCCGAACCTAAATGGATTTAGCCAAAATGCGGGAATTCCGTTGCCAGTTGTACAGCTCCTTTCGCGCCGGAGGCAGTTGTTCTGGCTGAATGGCTTTGAAGCCGTGTTCCATAAACCAGTGACCGGTGCGGGTGGTTAACACAAATAAGGTGTTGTACTGGCGTTGTTGGCATTGTTGCTCGACGTAGTGAAGCAGTTTTTCTCCACGGTCATTACCACGGTATTCCGGGTGTACGACCACACAAGCAAGTTCGGCCCAGGTCGTCTTGGTTTCCGGATCTTGATACGGGTACATGGCTGAACAACCAACGATCATCCCTTCCCAATCCATGACGATGAACTGTTCGATCTCTTGTTCTAAACGTTCACGAGAGCGTTTGACTAGAATGCCTTCTTCTTCAAGCGGTTGGATTAGATCGAGAATACCGGCGACATCGCTGATCGAGGCTCTTCTTAATACTTCGGACGGTTCTCGTGTCAGTAGCGTACCCTGACCGTTGAGGGTATAGAGTTCTTGCAGTAACGCACCATCAGACTGATAGCTGATTAGGTGAACACGAGAGACGTAGTTCAACGCAACCAGGCTGGATTTCAGGTTGGCTTCAATGATGGCGTCCAGCTGGTGTTCAGCTAGCAGGGTTTTAATCTTGAGCGGCGTTAATTCACGAACCAATTGCCCATCCTGCATCACGCCGGCTTCTTTCTGGAACAAAATCAGTTTGTCGGCATGAATCGCTTTGGCAACGTCGGTGGCCAACGCTTCAGAAGAGAGGTTAAACACCTCGCCCGTGGGTGAGAACCCCATTGGGGGAATCAACACGATCCGTCCGTGATTGAGGTCATCCAGAATAGCCTGATGGTCTATGCGTCTGACTTCACCCGTGTGTCCAAAGTCGATGCCTTCTTTGACACCAATCGGTTGGGCTGTGATGTAATTACCACTGCTGATTCTGATGTCGGCACCGTGCATCGGTGAGTTCGGTAAACCCATCGATAACAGAGCTTCCAATTGAATGCGGATGCTGCCTACGGCATCTTTAATATGCGGCAGGGCAGTATCGGAGGTCACTCGATGGGTGAGCTTGATAATCGACTCCAACTGATGTTCTGCCAGCTTTTGTTCGATTTGAGGTCGTGCCCCAAACACAATACAGAGTTTGGCGCCAAGGCTGCTCAGAGTGGCAATATCGTGAATGATATTCGGGAGGTTCGGGTCCGCAATACTTTCACCATTCAATAACAACACGATGGTTTTACCACGGTGTGCATTGATGTAAGGAGAGGTATTTCTAAACCATTGTACGTATTGTTTCTGTTCCACTCTGTTCGTCCTGACGCCTGTCACTCTCTATTTCCTACTCGGGTAGGAAGAAATAAAGATTATAGAATCTCTTGTTTTAGTTGGTCGTGGCTTTCTGCAGGTAAGCGTGCACCAAAATGCGTTACCAGCTCAGAGGCAGAACGGCTTGCTAAGCGACCTGCTTCCTGAGGCGAATGACCGTGTGTAATGGCATACAAATAGGCTCCCGCAAACATATCACCAGCACCGTTGGTGTCGATGGCTTTTGCCGGGAACGCAGGAATTTGATAACGCTCACCGTCCTTCACAATCAACGCACCGTCTTTGCCCAAGGTCACAACCAGGTGAGGCGCGAACTTAGCTAGCTCTGAAATGGCAGCTTCAGCGGTTTCTTTTCCTGTGAACAGTTGCGCTTCATGTTCATTACAGAACAACAAATCCACGCCGTCCCCCAACATTTCTACTAACCCGTCTTTGAAGAACTGGGTCATTGCCGGGTCTGAAAAGGTCATCGCAATTTGGGTGTTTGCTTTTTTTGCGGCTTCGCGTGCCTGAATCGCAGCATGTCGGCCTGATTCAGACGTTACCAAATAGCCTTCAATGTAGAGGTAGGTTGAATCGGCAATGGCGTCTTCCACAATATTGCTGTGATCAAAATGCTCAGACACACCCAGGTACGTATTCATGGTGCGCTCGGCATCTGGCGTTACCATCACCAAACACTTACCGGTTACGCCGGTTTCACGGTTACCGTTCATGTTGGTGTCTACGCCGGCCGCCATTAAGTCTTTTACATAAAAGTCACCGGTTTCATCGTCTGATACCCGGCAAGAATAGAAGTTATTGGCACCGAAGTAGCTGGCCGCAATGATAGTATTTGCTGCTGAACCACCACTGGCTTGTTTCACCACACCAAAGGTATCTTTGAGGTCATCAAATAGGACGTGATGTTGATTTTCATCGATCAACGTCATCATTCCTTTCTCAATTCCTTTATCACTAAGGAACTGATCGCTCACTTCGAACTCCATATCTACTAACGCATTGCCCAAACCGTAGACATGATATTTTTTATTATTCTGAGACATTCTTAATACCTTCTAATTGAGTGTGTCACACGAGTATTGAACCACAGTCGTTAGGTTGCAGTGGTCGTGTAAAGATCATGGGTTATATAATATGCGACTTTAAAGACACGTAACAGGGATAGTCGCAGTAACTGTCTATTACAGTAACTACCTATTACTGTAATTACCTATGTATGTAATCTCTGTGCATAAGTGATTTCTATATATCAATGATCTCTCTGTTGAAACGAGAGATAAGCGTAAATATTTCATGGCTGAACGCAAAAAAACATCACCAAAAAGTAAGAATTCTTCCACCTCTGGTCGTAAGTCGGCTCAGAGAAATTCCGCTCCCAATGGACGTGACTCTAAAAGTGACAAACAACGAAAGAAAGCACAAGTATCTCATGAGAAAATCTATTGGTTGCCGGGCTGGTTTCGTTTTCTGATCAAATTAAGTTTGGTCGGGGTAGTCTGTTTGTTGGCGTTTCTGGTGTATCTCGATGCCACCTTACGCCAGGATCTGGATTCTGTTCAGTGGGAATTACCGGCACAAGTCTATGCCCGACCATTGGAATTGTATCCAGGAAAACAGTTAAGCCTCGATGAGTTGAGCCGTGAACTCAAGGCGCTGGGTTATCGTTTTCAGGATTACCGAGGCACAGGCTATGCCCTTCAGCGCAGTAACAGCATTCGCATTCATACGCGCGGTTTTCAATTTGTGGATGAGCATCAGGCGCCAGCTGAATGTTTGGTCACGTTCAGATCCGGGCGTATCGACCAGGTACGTGTGAATGGCCAGGAACGGGATTTATTCCGTCTCGAACCCTTATTGCTAGGTAGCCTCTTCCCGAATCACCATGAAGACCGTCAGTTGGTACAGATTGATGAAGTGCCTGATGCCTTGAAACATGCCTTGATTGCTACCGAAGATCGGGACTTCTATCAGCATCATGGGGTGTCTCCAAAATCCATTGTTCGGGCCATGTTAGCTAACTTCCAGGCGGGCAGTGTGGTACAGGGTGGAAGTACCCTGACTCAGCAATTGATCAAAAACCTCTATCTGACGCGGGAACGAACCTATACCCGTAAGCTTCAGGAAGCAGCAATGGCCTTGCTGGTGGATCTTCGATATCCCAAGGACAAGATTCTTGAAACCTACCTGAATGAAGTCTATCTGGGGCAGGATGGTGCACGTGCCGTACACGGTGTCATGGCGGCGAGTTATTTCTACTTTGGTGTCCCGGTGCGTGAACTCAAGCTTCATCAGATCGCCTTAATGGTGGCAGTGGTCAAAGGCCCTGCCTATTACAACCCGAAGCGTCATCCGGAACGGGCCTTGACCCGACGTAATTTGGTGTTGGATATGTTGACCGACCAAGGTTACATCGAAGCCAAAGTCGCCAACTGGTCAAAACGTCAGCCGCTAGATGTGGTCTCTCATCCAACCCGCTCGGCCAATCGATTCCCCGCGTATTTGGGTTTGGTACATCGACACTTGAAGCGGGATTACTCGGAAGACGAGCTTTCCAAGTCAGGTTTGCGGGTATTTACTTCTCTTGATCCGCAAATTCAGTGGGATCTTGAACAGAACGCAGTGGCTGAATTGGAACGCTTGGCAAGACGTCACCCTCGTGAGGGAGACGATTATCAGCTTGCCTCGGTCGTTACCTCTGTGGATAACGGTGAAGTGGTGGCTGTGATTGGCGATCGCAACGTGGGTTATTCCGGGTTTAACCGGGCGTTAGATGCCAAGCGGCCGATCGGTTCTTTGGCTAAACCAGCGGTTTTCTTGACCGCGCTGCAACGACCCGAGCATTACTCATTAACGTCTGTGCTGAAAGATCAGTCGTTTAAGATTCAGATGGACAATGGCGACGAGTGGCAGCCGCGAAACTTTGATAACAAGAGTCACGGGGATGTGCTTTTGTATCAGGCATTGGCTAAATCCTACAACCAGGCCACCGCGCGTTTGGGGTTAGAGATTGGACTGGATGCCGTGATCGATACCTTCCGTCAATTTGGCTTTTCGGATCAAGTGCCTATGCTGCCTGCTACGATGCTGGGGTCTTTGTCCTTGAGCCCTTATGAAATTACCAAAATGTATCAGACCTTGGCGGCCGATGGCTTTAGAGCTCCGTTGAAAGTGATTCGAACGGTCACCGATGCCGAAGGTGAAGTGCTTGATCGTTATCCGCTAAATGTCGAACAGGTGTTCGATCAGAAGCCGGTGTATCTGGTCAATTACGCCATGCAGGTTGGGGCCAGAGAAGGGACGGGCCGTTGGTTAAATAACGTCATTCCTTCCGATGAAGTGGTGTTCGGTAAAACCGGAACCTCCAATCAACAGCGTGATAGTTGGTTTGCCGGTGTCAAAGGCAATTATCTGTCGGTCACTTGGGTTGGCAAAGACGATAACTCTCCGACCGAGCTTACCGGCAGTTCTGGTGCGCTACGAGTCTGGGGGCAAGTGATGCGCCATATGCCGGCTAGCGACACCAAACGTGTGGTTCCTGATCAGATTGGCTTCAGTTGGGTGGATCAGGAGACAGGTCTGTTGGTGGATGAGCTGTGCTCTAGCGCACGGTTATTGCCGTTTATTGAAGGCAGTGCGCCCACGGAACAAACCACTTGTAAGGATTCAACCTTCACTCGGGGTAAGAACCTGTTAGAACGATTGATAGATTGGTAAAATCTTCGTATCAGTCGCCATGTTATTTTTTGGCGTCCATCTCATCATAAGAGAGGAAAGGCAATGCGATTTTTTTGGATGGGGTTAGTGTTGGTCACTATGGTTGGCTGCGCGACTCATCAAAATGTCCCGGTTGTATCCGGTGGTCAGAACGAACCGGTCTATCAGGGGAACGTCATCAACAATGGCAATGGCGTTTACATTAAGCCGCAGGAAGAACGTAAAGCGCTGAATGCTAAATCACTGGATACCCAGAAATCCCGTCACGATACCAAGCTGGGCGTGGTGAAGTTATTAGCCAGTGCTGAAAGCTATGCGTTGAAGAAAAAATACGGACAAGCACAGTCAGTTCTGGAACGGGCGCAACGAATTGACCCGAAAGAACCTAAAGTTTATTACGAGCTGGCGGTGATTCATTTAAAGAAAAACCAGCCCAGACAAGCAGAGCAACTGTGTAAGAAAGGTCTGTCTTTGTCTCATGGCAACCCGATTCTACAAAAGGAGTTGTGGGTGGTGATGGCTAAAGCTTTGGATGCCCAAGGTAAATCTCAAAAAGCACAGCGCGCGTTACAACGGGCCTACCAGATTAAGGTTTAGTGCCTTTGTAGGGGCATAAAAAAAGAGGCTGAATATAGCCTCTTTTTTTATGGTTATAGGAAGTTGTTATAACTTCGCAAACGCTCTTTCAGCCGCATCCAGGGTTTTCTGAATGGCTTCATCATCATGTGCCGCAGACACAAAACCTGCTTCATACGCCGACGGTGCCAGATAGACTCCTTCTTCCAGCATCAAATGGAAGAACGTCTGGAATCGTTCCAGATCACAGGCCGTCGCTTGAGCAAAGCTGGTGACTTTGTCCTGATCGGTAAAGAATAAACCAAACATTGCGCCCACTTGGGACGTGGTAAACGGTATACCTGCTTTATCAGCACGTTCCTGAAGCCCTTGAACCAAGGTCGTGGTCTTTTCGGTCAGTGCTTCAAAGAAACCTGGCTGTGAGATTTCGTTCAGTACCGCAAGACCAGCCGTCATCGCTACCGGATTACCTGACAAGGTACCCGCTTGATATACCGGGCCGGTTGGCGCAATGTAATCCATGATTTCCGCTTTACCACCAAAGGCACCCACTGGCATGCCGCCGCCGATGACTTTACCTAATGTGGTTAGGTCTGGAGTAATGTTATACACAGACTGGGCGCAACCTAATGCGGTACGAAAGCCGGTCATCACTTCGTCAAAAATAAGTACCAAACCGTGTTGATCACACAGTGCACGCAAGCCTTCAAGAAAACCTTCTACCGGAGGAATGCAGTTCATGTTGCCCGCAACCGGTTCGATGATTATACAGGCAACCTGATCACCGATTTCCTTCAGGGTTTCGTCTACCTGAGCCAAGTTGTTGTACTCAAGCGTTACTGTGTGTTTTGCAAGATCGTCAGGGATACCCGGAGAGCTCGGTACACCCAGCGTTAATGCGCCGGAGCCTGCTTTCACCAATAAAGAATCGGCATGACCGTGGTAACAACCTTCGAACTTGATCAGCTTGTCGCGCCCGGTGTAACCGCGTGCAAGACGAATCGCACTCATGGTAGCTTCGGTACCAGAGCTCACCATACGCACTTTTTCGATGGATGGAATCAGGCTGCATACTTTCTCTGCGGCTTCGATCTCAATGGCCGTTGGCGCACCAAAGCTCAAACCTTTGTCCACTTGAGCGTGAATGGCTTCCAACACTTTAGGGTGTCCATGACCTAAGATCATTGGTCCCCAGGAACCGATGTAGTCTACATAAGCGTTGTCATCTTCATCGATGATGTAAGCGCCTTTACCTTCTTTGAAGAATATAGGTGTACCACCTACACCTTTGAAGGCGCGAACGGGTGAGTTCACGCCACCAGGAATGACTTTGGATGCAGTGTCAAAAAGTTCTTGAGATCGAGTCATGAAATACCCTTTTTTCCTACTGATGTTTCGTACTGAAGTATGTTCTCTAGTCACTCACGGAGGTACTGAATTGATTGAATGTGGTGACCAGTGTGTTCGCTGCTTGCTGGATGTCTGACTGCCCAAATAGTGCGTCAATGATGGCAATGGCATCGGCGCCAGCGTTTATTAATGGGGACATATTATGCGCGTTTATGCCACCAATCGCGACTATCGGGATGGATAAATGTTGCTTTGCCTCAATAAGACGGTCAATTTGGGCTGGCTTAGCCTGGGGTTTGGTCTTGGAGGGATAAAAGCGTCCAAAGGCTGCATACGAAGCGCCAAACCGTTCTGCTATTCGCGCCAGCTCAAGATCATCATGACAGGTAACGCCGAGGATCTTGTTTCTGGAAAGGGTTAAGTGGCTTAAATCCGATGCGCCGTCGGTTTGTCCTAGGTGCACACCGTCAGATCCAGATGCCATCATCAGATCCACAGAATCATTGATGATGGATAGGGCGTTGTAGGTTTTGCATAGCTGGTGGATGGCTTTCGCTCGTTCGAGCTTTTGATCGTTTGTCGCCAATTTATCCCGATACTGAATGATTCGGACGCCCTCGGCCAAGGCTGTATCCACCGCGTCAAGCAGTGCTGCTTCGGTGGTCAGAAGTTTTGGATCGGTGATGGCGTAGATCCCGGAAATATCGTGGTCTGTCATAAGGCTGCTTGTTATCACTCTGGTTAGGCTGAATGAACGGATAAAGGTCTGAACCGCTTTGGCGCAATTGGCACCGTCTGTGGGTATCTATGATTTATACAGATCTGCAGGAATACGGTTGGGAATACGCTGTCCATCGCCAATGGCATAACTGTCTTCAAGGGTTTTAATGGTCAGCGCTTGTGCTTGTTCAACCGCCTCAACCAAGGGGATTCCGTGCGCTAACAGACCCGCGACCAGCGAAGCAAGTGTGCAGCCTGACCCGTGATAGACGTCTGGCAGACGCTCCCAATGCCATTCTGTTTCTGATTCTTTGGTGTACAGCCGATTATGAACCCGGTCTTTATCCGTTTCGTCATGGGTTCCGGTTAATAGTACCGATGTTTGAGCTGTAACCAAGGATTCGGCCGCTTGATAGGCATTGCTGATATCTGCCAGTTTACAGGCTTCATCGGTATTGGGGGTGATTAACGAGCATACCGGCAATAGGTGTTCGCGGATGGCGTCGAGAAGTTGATCGCTGCTGAGATTGGTCCCTCCGCCTGCGGCAAGTACCGGGTCAAACACCACGGGCAGTTGAGGGCAATCGATGCGAATGTCTCTGATGAGCGCGGCCACGGTCAGCACAATCTCTGTTGATCCAAGCAGACCGATTTTTATGGCTTGGGGTCGAACGTCTCGAACCAAACAGCGCGTACTCTGCTCAATCACATCCTTACTCAAGGGGTAAATTGAATAGACGTTATGGGTATCTTGCGATGTATAGCTGGTGATAATCGGGCAACAGTGGCTATTTACCAGTGTTTGACTGGCAATGTCAGCCTGTATGCCGGCACCACCGGTTGGGTCCAGTCCTGAAAATGTCAGAATAACGGGCGGACGGTACGACATACTCACTGAATTACTCCCAACTTAAAAGGGTTTAACCACTACCATAATGATAATACCAATCAGCAAGAGTACTGGCATTTCATTGAACCATCTGAAATAGACATGGCTCTTTGTATTTTTATCTGCTTTGAACTGTTTAAGGTGGTAGCCGCAGATCGCATGATAAATCACCAACAACAGTACCATGGTCACTTTAGCGTGGAACCAACCACCGGACATATAAATATTCGGCATCAAAGACACTAGCCAGATACCTAAAGCTACGGAGACTACGGCGGAAGGCGTCATGATGCCTCGATACAGTTTTCGCTCCATGATTTTAAAGCGTTCTTTGGAAGTTTCATCGTCCGACATGGCATGGTAAACAAACAAGCGAGGCAGATAAAACAATGCCGCGAACCAGCATACAACGGCAATAATATGAAAGGCTTTCACCCACAAATAGGTCACGCAATTCTCCTTACTTCAATGTTGATTTGGCGTTAACGGCCATTGCCTTGCTCGGGAGCTTCAAAGAACTCATCGAACTTCCGGTTAGAATAGAAATGATCTAAATCGTTCTGCGTAATAATACCAAGGAGCTTAGGGGCTTGTCCTTCTGGCGGGGTGCTCTGGATCAACAGAGCATCGGTTTTATGGCTGTCGATCAGCGACAGTGCCTCTCCAATGTCGGCTTTAATGTTGATGGCTGTGAGTTCAAGGCGCGACGCTGGTATGGACAACAAATCCGTTTCTAATGCCGCATCGTCTTTAATTCTCTCAATGTTTTCGGGTGAGCTTAATTGGTACTGAAGCCAGTTGGCCAGGTCCGAGGCCTGCATTAAGTAATATCGAGTACTGGAATCAATGACGACCCAGCGAGGTTGGCTGTACAGCAGTTGGATCACGTTTTTGGTATTCATGACCTGTTCGGCCACTACAAATCGTCGATCCATAATAGGCATGATACCAAACTGCTCAAGAGTATGAGATTGGGCATTCATTCGATCTCGATCGTGTCGAATCTTTTGTAATGCATCAAAAATCGCTTGCTGACCACAGAGACCTTTATTTATCAGATAGGCCATTACGATGCTGATCATTCCCGGCAAAATGATTTGAGAAGAGTTGGTCATCTCTAACAGGGTGATCAACGCCGCAATGGGCGCGTGTAGGCTGGCGCCCATCATGGAGGCCATGCCGATCAGACAGAAAAGTCCTGGATTGATATCAGGTTGTATGTTTTGTAACGTCAGCCCCACAATGAAGCCGGCACAGGCACCCATTAATAAATTGGGGCCGATCAACCCACCGGGCACGCCATAGGCCAGTACAAAACTGGTCAACAACAGCTTGGCACAAAGAATGATGACCACCCATTGCCAGTCAGAGACACTACCAAGCAATAAGTTAATGGTGTCATAACCGACACCCATGACTTCCGGCACATAGTAAGCCACGGCTCCGGTAATGAGTCCTGCTATGGGCAGAGAGTACCATTTTGGCAGTTTGTTGGTGTTTTGCCAGGCGATCAGTAAGCGATTAAACACCACTGATAGACCCCCGATGAAGATACCTAGCAATACCAACCCAGGGAAATCCCAGAGATTTAGAATAATTTCAAAGCTGGGGAAAATGGCGAGTTCACCCAACGCCAGTTGTGTGACCAGTGAACCGGACACGGCAGCAATGGCCAGTGGCGTCATACTGATCAGGCTGTACTGACGCAACACCACTTCCTGCGCGAAGATTACTCCGGCTAATGGTGTGTTAAATGAGGCTGAGATAGCTGCCGCGATACCACTGGCAATCAGCATTCTGCGGTAGGCGTACGGCAGTTTGCTATAGCGGGCAATGAAGCTGCTGACGCCGCCGCCCATGTGTATGGCGGGGCCTTCCCGGCCGGCACTTTGGCCTGAGATTAAGGCTATGGTGGCGCCAATAAATTGCATCAGGGTATTTTTAAAGGGCAAATGCCCTTGGTGGTAATCCAACCGTTGTAAAAGATAGGGTACTCCAACGTCATGATGCTCTTTGGGCACCAGACGGTAGATAACGGCGAGAATCAACGCCCCAAAAACGGGTAAGAAGAAACGGACGTCTGCGGATAAGTGTTCAAACCCTTCGTGATTTTGGCTGGGCATTAAACCACTGATGGCGTGTTCGGTCAGAATACGAAATAACAGGATCACCAAGCCGGAGGCAATGCCCACCAGAACAGCGATGGCAGATAGCTTGGGTAAGGCTTTTCTTTGTGACCAGCTTCTCATAGTGCAGTGATTCGAGCAGAGCCTTAGTAGATAATCGACAATTTATGTACAGCTTTAATCGCTTTTATTAGCAGATTACTTTAGCTTTTTAGCTTAGCCCATTATCATATCAAGGGTTTCCAATTTGAGCGACTACAGAGGAAAGATTGTGATTAAAGTCGGAGTGGTAGGTGGTACAGGTTATACAGGCGTTGAGTTGCTAAGACTCTTGGTATTGCATCCTGAGGTTGAACTTAAGGTGGTGACCTCTCGATCTGAATCTGGCCGAAAAATTTCTGATCTTTATCCTAATCTTCGTGGGCATCTGGATATTGAATTTACTGAGCCGGATGTAGATCGGTTAGCCGAATGTGATTTGGTGTTTTTTGCCACACCGAACGGCATTGCAATGAAGTCGGTTCCTACCTTGCTTGAAAAAGGTGTAAAAGTTATTGATTTGGCAGCAGATTTCCGGATCAAAGACGCTGATTTGTGGTCTCAGTGGTATGGTATGGAGCATGCTTGTCCTGAGTTATTGGAAGAAGCGGTCTACGGATTGCCTGAAACCTCCCGTGCGGAAATTGCCAAGGCACGCTTGGTGGCAAACCCAGGCTGTTATCCAACTGCAGTGCAGCTAGGTTTCTTGCCTTTGATTAAAGCCGGGTTAGTCGATCCTTCGGCCTTGATTGCCGACACCAAATCGGGTGTCAGTGGTGCGGGTCGTGGTGCCAGTGTAGCTACACTGTTATGTGAGGCTACTGAATCAATGAAAGCGTATAAAGCGGATGGCCATCGTCACTTGCCTGAGATTACTCAGGGCTTGCAATGGCACAGCGAGGGGAAAGTGGGCTTGACCTTTGTTCCTCACTTAACGCCAATGATTCGTGGTATTCACGCGACTTTGTATGCAAATCTGACGCAGGATGTGGATGATCTTCAGGCTTTGTTTGAGCAGGCGTATCAGGATGAACCGTTTGTGGATGTGATGCCGGCTGGTTCTCACCCAGAGACGCGTAGTGTAAAAGGCGCAAACACTTGCCGAATTGCAGTGCATAAGCCTCAGAATGGCAATACCGTGATTATCCTCTCTGTGATTGATAATCTGGTTAAAGGTGCTGCCGGACAGGCGATTCAGAATATGAACATTATGATGGGCTTAGAAGAAGACGCAGGTTTGCGTCATGTTGCATTACTGCCTTAAATTAATGTTTACAGATAAAAGCCGATAATAAAGGCTTGTATTACAAATCATCGAGTTGCATTCGGCGGCTCGGTGATTTTTTGTCAGGCTATACAAGAAAAGCGCGTATAAAGAAGGGAAAGGTTATGGCCGTGGTGAAAGGCTCTCCACATCAACGTCTTAGAGTAGTAGCGTATAATCCAGCGACCGATTTCATCCGAAATACTTTTTTGATTCTATTGCTGGCTGCAGCCTTGGTTGGGGCGTATTTTGCCGGCAGTTGGCATGTTTCGACGAAGTTATCTGAAGTAGAGAATCAAAAAGAAGTCATCGAAAAAGATCTCACTGAAAAAACATCGAAAGTAGATGTTTTAACGCAACGAGTGGCGGTTCTGGAAGAAGGCAGCAAATTAGATAAGCAGGCCAGTGACGCGGTACGTCAATCCGTCAAAGAGTATCGTGATCGAATTGCAGAGTTAGAAAAAGAAGTTACTTTCTACAAAAATATTATGGCGCCAGGTGGCCCTAATACTGGGCTGCACATTCAGAAAATTGAGCTTTCTTCGACTCCTGAAGCAGAGCGTTTCAAATTTAAAATTGTGCTTACACAGCTTGAGAAGAATCAGTCCTACCTTAATGGCCAAGCGGCGGTTAATATCATTGGACAGCTGGATGGAAAGAAAACTATTTATTCTTTGAGAGAACTCTCTGAGGACTATAAAGATTTAGGTATTAAATTTAGATTCAGATATTTCCAGAATATTTTGGGTGAAATAAAGCTGCCAACAGGCTTTAAGCCAGAAGAAGTTCAGGTGATTCTACAAACTACAGGCAAGCAGCCGGTTCGTGTTGAAAAGGCATTTACTTGGGTAATGGGAGAGAGTGTCAACAATGTGGGGCAGTAAAGGTGGTCATCATCACTGGGATACAGTGATATCAGGCAAGACAACAATTACCGGTGATGTACATTTTACGGGTGGTTTACACATCGATGGACATGTTCGTGGCAATATAATTGCCGATGATGAGTCTAATGGAATTGTACGTATCAGTGACCGTGGTCATGTAGAAGGAGAGATCCGGGCTCCGAACGTAATCATCAATGGTCGGGTGCATGGCAATGTATTTTCCAGTAAACATCTGGAGTTGGCGAAAAAGGCGTCGGTGAAAGGTGATGTTTACTATACTGTAATGGAAATGGTGATGGGCGCTGAAATTAATGGTCAGCTGAAGCACACCACCGAAGTGAAAGAAACCAAGAAAAGCGCACCTAAGCCACAAGTGGTTGAAGCGAAGCCGATCAGTGACAATGGTTAATCTTGACTAAATTGGTTGGATAAAACGATAATACCGACCCATTTAATTTAGTTCGGAGCGATATATGAGTGGCGTGGTTGAAGTTCAAAGCCCTTATGTGATTGATTTTACAGATGCCGCCGCTGATAAGGTAAGATCTCTGGTTGAGGAAGAAGAAAACGACCAGTTGAAGTTACGGGTTTATGTAACTGGCGGTGGCTGTTCAGGGTTTCAGTACGGTTTCACTTTTGATGAAACCCTAAATGACGATGACACAACGGTTGAAAAGCAAGGGGTTACCTTGGTAGTCGACAGTTTGAGCTATCAATATCTGGTAGGCTCAACAGTGGACTATTTGGAAGGCTTGGAAGGTTCACGGTTTGTAGTGAACAATCCTAATGCAACAACCACTTGTGGGTGTGGTTCATCGTTCTCCATCTAGCGGTGATCTCTCTATGAAGCATGGCCGACTCTCTGCAATTGTTTTTGGGTTCGTGTTGCCAGGGTTTCTCTTTACTCAGGGGGGATATTCTGACCCTCTTGAGTCTCATAAAATTTCTTACGCTGAAAATGATCAGGGTTTGTATGTGGCTAAGGTCCAGTTACATACCCCGGAAGAACTGAAAGAGCTGTTTGATCGTGCGGAAAGCTTTCTCGATACCAATCAAAGCTATCTTGGTAGCAGTCCCATTGAGGTGGTGCTGCACGGGCCTGAAGTTCGGGTCTTTCAACGCAAAAACTATCAGCAATACAAAATGCTGGTGGATCAAGCCGCTCGATTAGATGCCTATAAAATTATTGATGTTCGAATTTGCGAAGTGTGGATGTCAGTGGATAACGTTCAGCACTCTGAATTACCTCCGTTTGTAGACACGGTTCCTAATGGACCTGAGTATCAAGAGGAATTGATCGAAAAGGGCTATAGCCTTTTTTAGTATCGGTTTAGGGGTAGTAGATGCCGCCAAGTACTGCATTTCTTGATGCGCCAGTGGTGGAGGCTTGTTGGCTGTCTTGTCTATGCAGTGTGTTAGCAGCCAGCCAGGCAAACGCACAGGCTTCTACCCAGTCAGAGTGAATACCCAGAGCTTCTGTAGAGGCCAGAGTGTAGGATTCGCCAAGAGCCTGCTTTAAGCGTTCAACTAAAAACTGATTCTTCCAGCCACCGCCACATACATAAACTTCACCAGTATTCAGATGATTCTTAACTGCTATGGCAATGCTTTGTGCTGTTAACTCAGTAAGGGTTGCCTGAATTTCTTCTGGTTCAAGAGATACGGTTGCGTCATCCAATCTGGAATGAAGCCATTCAGGGTTGAACAGTTCCCGTCCTGTACTTTTAGGCGCAGGTAGCATAAAGAAGGGGTCATTGAGCAATCGTTGCAGAAGTGTCGAGTTAATCTCCCCTGACTTCGCCCAATCTCCGTTGGTATCAAAGGTGCCCTCATGATGTCGGGCAAACCAATAATCTAATAGAGCGTTTCCGGGGCCACAGTCATAGCCCAATGGTTCTGCCGCTGGCATAAGTATTGTAACGTTGGAAATCCCACCAATATTAACGATGACTCGAGAGGATGAAGTGCTACTAAAGATGGCCTTATGAAAAGGCGGGACTAATGGTGCACCTTGCCCGCCCAGCGCGACATCTTTTCTACGGAAATCACCGATGGTTGTAATTTGGGTTTCGGCTGCGACCAGGCTCCAGTCTCCTAATTGGACTGTAAACGCGGGTGATAGGTTTGGCTCATGACGTATGGTTTGGCCGTGTAAGCCTAATGCAGCTAGATCTGAAGGATTGATGCTTTCTTGTTTTAGAAATGCATTAATCGCGTTTGCACAGAACCGTGAGTAACGTTGCTCAGTCTGGTATAGGTCATTCAGTGGTATGTTGTCTGTATGACAAAGATCAAATAACGCTTGTCTGAGCTCTTGAGGGAAGGGTGTGAAGTGACTGGCCTTTAAAATGTTGGTAGAACTGAAATCACATAGCGCGATATCCAGTCCATCCAAACTGGTTCCAGACATGGCGCCTAAAAAAAGTTCAGACGCCACAGGATTAATCTACACTCGCAACAAGAACAGAGCGCTGATTGCTTTCCAGGATCGCAAGCCACTTGTTGGCATCTGCAAGAAATTCCTTACGGTATTTCTTCTCAATAGGTCGAGCCTCAGGAAGCTTCACTTTAACCGGGTTTTTGTGCACACCATTTACTCGGAACTCATAATGCAAGTGAGGTCCGGACGCTAGGCCGCTGCTACCAACGTAGCCAATAACCTGGCCTTGGCTAACACGTGCGCCTTTCTTGGTCTTCTTGTTGAATTTGCTCATGTGTGCGTACAGCGTTTGAATGCCTTGCCCGTGCTGAACAATGACGCAGCGACCAAATCCACCTTTCCAGCCAGCAAATACAACTTTACCGTCGCCGGCAGTACGAATTGGCGTGCCTCTTCCTGCTGCGTAATCCGTCCCTTTGTGGGCGCGGATCTTGTTCAGTACAGGGTGCTTTCTGCTCAAATTAAAGTGAGAACTGATTCGGGCAAAGTCGATCGGGGATCTCAAGAAGGCTTTGCGCATGCTCTTACCTTCTGGAGTGTAATAATGCGTGCGGCCGAATTCATCCACATGGCGGATGGCCTGGAACTTAGTACCTTGGTTTACAAACTCGGCGGCAACAATGTCACCGGTACCAATAGATTCTCCATCTAAGAATAACTCTTCATACATTAAGGAAAAGTTGTCACCTTGACGAAGATCTTGAACAAAATCGATATCCCAGCCAAAGATATTGGCAAAGTTCATGATGGATGTTTGGTCTAATCCAGCTTCTTTCGCATCAAGAAACAGTGATGAGTGAATCGTTCCTTGAGCAAAGCGATACTCAATGGAAGGTTCACGGACGACTTCTTCAACTTGATAATCGTCGCTTACTTTTTTAATGATATTTGAAACAAGCTTGGTTTTTTGATGTTTAAACGCTTTAAACGAACCGTCGGCGTTATAGGCAAAGCTGACTTGTTCTCCAGGATGAAGTCGGGTGGCGTCGTCGTACACTTTTGCAACGTGATAGACGTCCCGAGAGCTTAAATCTGCTTTCTGAAATATCAGTGCCAGAGTATCGCCATTTTTTACCGTGTATTGCTTGGTAAATTCGATGCCTGACTTTTTAGGGATGTTTTTGGCTGGAACCGTTGGTGCTGCTTCAACAGTCGATGAAATTACACGGTCAGAATCAATAGGGTGGATAGATTCATGAGTGGTTTCATCATCTTGAGTGATATCACTCATTGGTAATGTTAAGTCTACTTGCGTGCGGCTTGCCGATACTTTTTCAGAGGTTGGCAGAATCGCAAGGGTTAATAAAAAACTGGCCACCGCAGAAGCTGCGACAAAATGCTTCTTTGGGTAGTGTTTTGCGATACTTGTCAGGTTTTTCTTAGAGGTCATATTAAAAAAGTCGCCTAACTTACTATTTTATGGTGAAAATTGTACATATCTTAGTCATTTTTGGGGTTTTTAACAAGAAAAGTTCGGTCGCATTCTTGTAAGTGAGTGTTATAATTCGCGACCGTTTGACCCCTAAGTGATGTATTTCGTTCAAGAAAAGTTGGATAAAAAATGGCAAGTGTTGAAGAGTCTTTGAAGATTATTAGACGTGGTGTAGAAGAAATTCTTCCAGAAGAAGGTTTGATCAAGAAGCTGGAGTCTGGCCGTAAGCTTCGTATTAAAGCTGGCTTTGATCCAACCGCACCTGACTTGCACCTGGGTCATACTGTGCTTATTAATAAACTGAAACAATTTCAGGACTTGGGTCATGACGTATTGTTCCTAATCGGTGACTTTACCGGGATGATCGGTGATCCCACGGGTAAAAGTGCTACTCGCCCTCCATTAACTGAGGAACAAGTTCAGGAAAATGCTCAAACCTATAAAGAGCAGGTATTTAAAATCCTGGATGAATCCAAAACCACGGTGATGTTTAACTCTGAGTGGATGGGGAAAAAGTCAGCGGCGGACATGATTCAGTTGGCGGGCCAGTTTAATGTGGCACGTATGCTAGAGCGTGATGATTTCAAAAAGCGCTTTAAAGGTGGTCAAAGCATTGCCATTCATGAATTCTTGTATCCATTGATTCAGGGGTATGACTCCGTAGCCATGGAAGCAGACATTGAATTGGGTGGTACGGACCAGCGTTTCAACTTGCTGGCTGGACGCCAATTGCAGGAACACTTTGGGCAAGAGCCTCAAGCTGTCATTATGATGCCTATTCTGGAAGGCTTAGACGGTGTTAAGAAGATGTCTAAGTCATTAGGTAATTATGTAGGTATTAATGATGCGCCTGGAGATATGTTCCAAAAAATCGTATCAATGCCTGACTCTTTAATTTGGCGTTACTTTGAATTGTTGAGCTTTAAGTCGATTGAGGAAATTGATGCATTAAAGGCGTCTGTTGACGCGGGAGCAAATCCTCGCGACATTAAAATGGAGCTGGCTCGTGAATTGATTGAGCGTTTCCATGGTGAAGAAGCGGCAGAGAATGCCCATAAAGCTGCAGGCAACCGTTTGGCGGATGGTGAGTTGCCAGAAGATTTGCCTGAAGTAGAAGTGGCGTTCGATGGACAGGATGAAATGCCAATCTCGGCTATCCTTAATAAAGCGGGTTTAACTAAAAACTCGAATGCCGCAAGAGATATGTTAAAGAGCGGTTCGGTGAAGGTGGATCAAGAAGTAGTAGAGTCTACTTTTAAGATGCAGGCGGGTGCTGAGCATGTGATTCAAGCCGGTAAGAAAAAGTTTGCACGAGTGAAAGCCGTGTAGCTAACTCTTAATCGTGAATAAAAAGACGAGCTAAGCTCGTCTTTTTTCGTTTATGGGGAAATGTTTTTAGTTTTTTGGCGGTTATTTTGAGTCTTTGTTTAAAGTTAGAAATATTCGCCAAATTTTACGCTGGTCGAATATTGTCCAGGTATTGAGTTATTGGCGGTGTCTTGTGCTTTGGATAGGGTGGTTTTGAGTGCTTTTTGATCGGCATTGATGGTTCTTTGAGCGATTTAAAATTAATTTGAGTTTTTTTGAATTTTTTATGAAAAAGCGCTTGCGCTGCGAATTAATCTCCCTATAATGCGCTCCACGTTCTGAGGGGGACACGCCACAGAGACAGAAAGAAAGGGATCTGATCCTGATCTGGAAAGCTCGAAAGGCTGAAAAAACTTCTTCAGAAAGTTAAAGAAAAAGGTTGACACAGAGATTTGAATCGTTAAAATGTGCGTCCTCTTTCGAGATAA